>JAADFS010000297.1 GCA_013152795.1 Deferribacteres bacterium | reverse complement strand
ACAGGGTAACCGGACTCTTTGCCTCAACAACCTACTACTTTGTTGTAAGGGCAAAGGATGAGGCGGGCAATGTCGACAACAACACTGCCGAAGTCTCGGCAACCACACAGACTCCACCGGATACAACACCACCGACATTCGGCGGTGCCACAAGTGCAACGGCAGTCTCAAGCAGCGGGATAGACCTGACATGGAATGCGGCAACCGACAATGTCACGGCATCTTCCAACATAGTCTACCTGATATATTTATCAACAACATCCGGCGGCCAGAACTTCCAGACGCCCAACTATACTACGGCTGCGGGGGCTACGTCTTACGCTGTAACAGGGCTTAATTCTTCAACAACATATTATTTTGTGGTAAGGGCAAAGGATGAGGCGGGCAATGTCGACAACAACACCGTTGAGGTTTCGGCAACAACTCTCTCTTTGTTTTCCATGCATTAGTGCGGATTTTTTATTAAACCTTTTTATGCTAAAATACGCGGCAAATGACAGACGGCATCACAGTCCGCATACTCGGTGACTTCGGCCCCTTCTCGAAGCTTGGGAAGAGCATCGCTTACCAGATAACCATACGAGAGTCCACGTATATCATAGACTGCGGGGCCCCGCTGTTTCAGCAGCTCGGCAGCCGCAGGCTCCGGGAGATCAGCGGCCTTATCATTACCCACTGCCATGATGACCACAAGAGGTGGTTTACCGATCTTGCCCTCTTCAACATGTACGAAGCCGGAGCAGGGCGGAGGATTTTCTATCTTGCATCTGAAGATGTTCATGACGAACTTATCCGGGCGTCAGGTCCGGCCCTGGACAGGAGCCTGTCAAGTGACTCAAAGAATATAATAGACATCCCCTGCGAGCAGTACACGGATTACAGGATAATAGGTCCCCGCGCCAGATACAGGATTGTGCACGTGGATGAAGGCATGGGTAAGACAGGCCTTTATATAACCGACAGGGCGGGCAACATTGTCCCCCCTGATATTGCAAAGATCGTTATAAGTGAAAAGACGAAGAGGCCGAGGATGCTCTTTAAGGACCCTGACTACAGGGAATGGGTTGAACCGGAGAGCTTTTATCCGTTCTCATCTCCCGTCTTTTATGAAGATGACAAAAATATTTACCATGCCCCCGAGGGTTTCGCCATTGAGGCCCTGAAGGCGCCGGTGTGGCACGGCATACCCTGTACAGGCATAAAAATCACAACAGGCGGCGAGACGCTGATATTCAGCTCCGATACCGTCCATGACAAGGACCTCTGGAGACAGCTTTATACAGAGAAGAGGACCCAGCGGCTTAAGATGTCAAAGAAGGAATTTGAATCCGCTGCCGTCATTTACGGTGATATCAATGACTATATAGAGCGCATCTGGAGCGAGGAGCGGTACAGGGAGGCAAGCACTGCATTCAACGATGCGGTTGTCATACATGACGTATCCGCAGGAAACAGCATAGTACACACAGACTATGAAAAACTGAACAACACCTTTCTTGAAAAGGATTATGTCCTGTTGACCCACAGCCTTGACAGGATCACCTCTGAGTGGGCACTGTGCGACAGGGACAAGGTGTTCCTCATCAGAGGGAAGAGTTTCTTTGAAGTGGTGGGCGGAGAACTCTATCCGATGAATGCGGATATATACCATAAAGAAGCAGGGAGATATTATGTCGGCTACAGGAATGAAAAGGGACGCTACACGGTGTATGAAAAAAACGGCCTCCTCGGACTCTGCAGGGCTGAAGAAGATGCGCCGGGGAAAGTACTTTACCGTGTAGAGATGTATGAAGACATCTCCGGCAGATACCTCCCGAAGCTGGAAGACAAAGACAGCTTTTATATGGAGCGGCCCGACGGACGCATAGAGCTTGTGGAATTCACGGATGAAGGGAGCATGGGACGGATTGTGGAAGACTGCAGGGCCGGTCTCCTGAAAGGAGGCGCTCCATAGGAACCGTACTTCAGAGATTAACCGCCGGATGTCTCGGGAAACCGGCTGTATATGTGCCGCTGCTTATAACCATTGTTTTTGGCGCTCTGACCGTCCGGAACCCCGCAGTCATTGATGAACACCTGGAAACCCTCCTTGTTGACTACAGGTTTAAGGTAAGGAACTTTCTTTCACCGCCTCCGGTTCCCCGCAATATTGTGATAGTGGCCATTGACGAAAAGAGCCTCTCAGTATATGGGAGGTGGCCGTGGACCAGGAGCCTGCAGGCAGAGCTGATTGAAAAGGTGTTCGAGGGTAACCCCCGGGTTGTAGCAGTGGATATCTTCTATGCAGAGCCCGAGTCTCCTGAAGCCGACAGGGAACTTGCGGAAACAGGGGGGCGTTATAAGGACAGGCTTGTTATTGCGCTCGGGGTCGAGGTTGAAAAAGGGAAGAAGTTTAACGGCGAGATTGATGACACTATCTATGATCTTGCGATCCCCGGGATTGAAAATATCGGATATCTCCGGTCTATAGAGGCGTACAGGGTGCTCCTCCCCCCTGAGCCTATAGCCAGCTCGGCGACATTCGGGCATGTCTATCCCCTGCCCGACAGGGATGGAAAACTCAGGTGGGAGGTACTCTATGTCAAATACGGTGAAGAATATCTCCCCTCGCTGGCGCTTCAGACCGCGCGTATCGCCATGGGCATCCCGCCCGAGAATGTGCGCATTGTGGGCGGAACAGGGGTCATGGCCGGCCGGGTCTTCATCCCCACTGATAAATTCGGCAGGCTCCATATAAACTATATAGGCAGGGAAGGGAGCATGATATTCAAATCAGCGGCGGATGTGCTTTCAGGCGGTATACCGGCTGAATTTTTCAGGGATAAGATCGTATTTATCGGCACAACCGCCATGGCGACATATGACCTGAAAAACACCCCCTTCTCGGCCAATATGCCCGGAGTGGAAAAGAACGCAACCGTGGTTGCCAACATACTGAGCGGGGATTTTATTAAAAAGACCCCTGCATATATTGATCTCATGGTGGTAGTGCTGACAGGCTTTATCGCCCTGTTGATAGGACAAAGACGGAGGGCGTTGTATTTGTCGCTTGTCTACATGGTGCTTGTCGCCGTGATCATCATAATAAATCAGGCGCTGTTTACGTATTACGGCGTGAGGGTCAATCTCTTGTATCCCCTCCTTACGGTTGTTTCAGAAGGAACGTTCATTATAAGCTGCGGGTATTTTGTCGAAGAGAAAAGGGCGAGGGAGATCAGGAGGATGTTTTCGAGTTATGTAACCGAGAAGGTCGTTGATGAACTGATCAAAAATCCTGATATGGCGCGGCTCGGCGGCGAAAGGAAAGAGATAACCGTGCTCTTTTCCGACATAGTGGACTTTACAAGGTTCTCGGAGGCACACGCGCCGGAGGAAGTGGTAGCCATGCTCAACGAGTATCTTGCTGCCATGACCGAAATCATCTTCAAATGGGAGGGGACCCTTGATAAATTCGTCGGTGATGAGATTGTCGCCTTCTGGGGCGCACCGATGGAGCAGGAAGACCATGCAGGCCTGGCGGTACGCTGCGCGCTTAACATGGTCAAGAGGCTTGAGGAGCTCCAGCAGAAGTGGAGGTCCGAAGGTAAACCCGTGCTTGATGCCGGCATAGGTATAAACACAGGTGAAGTCGTGGTAGGCAACATCGGCGCCGAAGGCAAGAAAATGGATTACACGGTTATAGGTGACCACGTGAATGTAGGGGCAAGGGTGGAGGCGCTTACAAGAAAGTATAACACGCGTATAATGATAACCGAATTCACCCTGAACAGGATAAGAGACCTTGTGACAAGGGGCATCCTCTACCGCACGAATATATCCATAAGAGGGCTGGAAAGGGTAACGGTCAGGGGCAAGGAAAAACCGGTCGAGATATACGAAGTCGGTTTCCTGACATCAGGAACCGCCTCAAGGATTCAGGAGTGCGAAAAGGCACCAGGCGTGCCAACACCCGGTTATAATGCCGAACCGTGCGTAAGCAAGGAGGGGAATGATGATTCAGATATCCAGGCAGACCCTGATTCCGCATAAGGGGGAAGGAGAGTTCCGGGTTGCGGGTTCAACGGCTGTAAGGCGATGGGATTTTAACAGACATAGGGTGCAGGAAGAAACAAGTCCCCCCTCCCCTTGGGAGGGGGTGAGGGGGAGGGGGCTGACCTGTTACCACTGACGAAATCGCAGATAAAGCTTTTCCGGCAGACTCCTCTGCGCCGCTGGCGATATTTTTTTATATCACTGTAAGGTTTATAAAGCGGTGGGATAACGGTAAAATAAAAAATAAAAGGAGCGTCAAGTGAGCACAAGCCTCGAAAAAAAGATAAGGCAGCTTAAGACATTGACCGAGCTTGCCCCGCTCATCAATTCATCACTGGATCATGAACTCATAAGAAAAAAGACCATCGAGGCCACGACATGGGTTCTCAATGCCGAGGCGGCAAGCCTCTTCCTGCTGGACAAGGCTACGGGCGAGCTTTACATAGATGTTGCAACAGGGGAGAAGGGCGAGAAGCTGCAGCGCGTGAGGCTCAAAAAAGGCGTGGGCATTGCAGGATATGTGGCGGAACATGGAGAGCCGCTTATTATACACGATGTGCAGCGTGACCCGAGATTCTTTGAAGGTGTGGATAAAGCAAGCGGCTTTACGACGAGAAATATCATATGTGTCCCCGTGCAGTCGCGTGACCGCACTATCGGCGTGCTTGAGGGTATCAACAAGAAAGACGGGCAATTCGACGACAATGATCTTGATGTGTTGAATTCGATATCAAACTATGTCGCCGTTGCAATAGAGAATGCCTGCCTGCATAAAGAACTGAAAAAGACCTTTTATGACACCGCCGAGGTCATGGCCGATACGATAGAGCTGAGAGATCCATATACAGGCGGCCATACAAAAAGGGTGAGGCGGTATTGCCTGATCATTGCAAAATATATGGGACTGGGCAGGAACGAGCTTGAAACCCTGCATCTTGCCGCAATACTGCACGATATAGGCAAGATCGGCATCAAGGACGATATACTGCTCAAGGACGGCAAGCTTGAAGAAGCCGAATTCATCAAGATGAGGATGCACTCGCTCTACGGCGCGGAACTGCTTAAAAACATCGGACAGCTCAAAGAAGTGATACCATGTATCAGGGCACACCATGAACGTTATGACGGCACAGGATACCCCGACGGCCTCAAGGGTGCTGAAATTCCCCTTATAGCAAGGATCATCACCGTGGCGGACACCTTTGATGCAATGACCACGGAGAGGCCCTACAGGAAAAAACTCTCCAAGGAGGCTGCGCTGGCCGAACTCAGGAGACTTGCAGGGGTACAGTTTGATCCTGATGTGGTTGAGGCATTCATGCAGGCATTCAAAGAAGGAAAGCTGCCCCTGTGAAAATCTCCGCCTCAACAGGCCTTTCGAGCCCCGCCGGCAGTATTTTATGCCACTGTAAGGTATATGCAGTCTGCTGAAAGGCCGGACTTTCATGCTTCCCCCGGCACGCGGCGGGATTTTCAAGGGTGCCGAAATATGCTATAATTTCATTGAATTAACACACCGGTAACTCAAAAAAATATGACCGACTGGGTAGAGATTCTGTTTACGTATGATGAGATGGAGGCGCAGATCGTCAAAGATGTCCTTGAGTCCGCGGATATTCAGGTGGTTGTGAACTCCATGAAGATAATGCCTTACCCTGTGAGTATCGGCAGGATGGGTGAGGTAAGGCTCCTGGTCAGAAGGGAAGATGTGGAAAAGGCGGAACGGATATTAAAAGCAACGAAAGACACCGCCGCAACGGAAAATGGAGACAATGATAGTTGACACCCTTAAAAAGAGTGAAGTGTTTTCTGTTCTTAAAGACAAAGAGCTGAAGCAGATAAGCACGCTGTTTGAGATAGTCAAGTATAAAAACAACGAGACGGTTTTCGGAGAGGGGGACCCGTCTGATAAATTTTTCATCCTTGCCGAAGGGAATGTGAAGATCCTGAAACACACGATGATGGGCAAGGATATCATACTGGAGATTGTGTCACCGGGGGATATTTTCGGAGGCGTTGCAGTTCTGGACAACAAGCCCTATCCCGCGACTGCACAGGCAATGAAATCCACCACCGTGATAAAGATAAGGCGCCAGAACCTGCTGAAGATCATGGAGGAGTATCCCATACTGAAGCTCGAGATCGTAAAATACTTCAGTGACAAGCTCAGGGACGCCCATGAAATGCTGAAAAACATAGCGACCGAGAGCGTGGAGAGGAGGATCGCCTCGCTGCTGCTTAAGCTCTCCGAGAAGGTGGGAGTTGAAGACAGCGGTTACAAACAGATAGCATTCCCCCTCACCCGCCAGGAGATTTCCGAGATGGTGGGAACGACCGTTGAAACCTGTATAAGGACAATGAGCAAATTCCAGAAAAAGGGCATGATAAAATCATCCAACGGCAGGATCTCGATAAAGCCGGACTCTCTCCGCAGGCATCTTGAGACCTGAACAGCCGGGCGGTAAAGAGACAGTAAACCTTAATCCCCTGTAATTTTCACTGTCACGCGTCTGCTGCGGGGGCCGTCGAACTCGCAGAAGAACACCGCCTGCCACGTGCCGAGGACAAGCCTGCCCCCTTCGATAATCACGGTCTGGGACGATCCCGTAAGAGACGCCTTTATATGCGCATCGGAATTTCCCTCTGCATGCAGGTAGCCGGAAGAATGTGGAACCAGCCGGCTTAACATTGTCTGGATATCCCTGACAACAGACGGGTCGGCTCCTTCATTGATTGTGACCCCTGCCGTTGTGTGCGGCACATAGATAATACATGTGCCGTTCTGTACTCCTGATTCCTTCACGAGCGACTGTATCTCGGAAGTGATGTCCACAAATTCCGTCCTTGTCCTGGTTTTGACATTGATATTTCTTATCATCCGTACCCTCCCTCATTACACAATATCAAGGATCAGCTTATAAAGGTTTTCCGGCAGGCTCTCCTGCCGTGTTTATGCAACATTAAGGATAATACTGAAAAGAGTACTGTAAAAATCCCCGGCAACTGAAAACTCAATCCTGAGCGCAGATATTTTATCCGGAACCCTCAGTTCCCTGATCTTCACAAGGTCTTTCTCCGTCGTGATTATGTCCAGCCCGCCTGCATCCCTTTTGATTTCATCCATATCCGCCTGCCTGTAAAAATAGTGATCCCTGAACTCCCTGAACTTCATTAGGCGTGCCCCCTGTGAGAGCAGCAGTGACCGGAAATAAGACGGATTTGCAATGCCTGCAAATGCGTAGATATCCCTGCCGCGCAGTGTATCAAGCCCTGTGGTTTCCCCTGAGGGGCTTACGAGTACGGCGGGTTTATGCGATGCCTCAAATACCGGCGCGTCAGGATTATACCGCCGTATCTCCTGTCTTATCCCGGCAACCGTTTCCCCGGCCGCCGTGTCCGCCTTTGTTATCACTATGAAATCCGCGCGTCTCATTGCACTCAAAGGCTCCCGCAGTATACCCTCAGGGAAAAGCCTTCCGTTACCGAAGGGATTCGTGGCATCAATAAGGAGCACGTCCATGTCCCTGCCGAGCCCCCAGTGCTGAAACCCGTCATCGAGTATGAAAAGTGCGCCGGCGCGCAGGCCTTCAAGCGCAAAGAGGCCGGCCTTGTACCTGTCTCTGCCTTTTACAACCGGTATGCCCCTTAGTGTTTCAGCCATGAGCAAGGCCTCGTCTCCTGCGGCGCGCGCGTTTAACAGCGGCCCCGCACCTTTGCTTACAAAACAGGGCTCCCTTGTCCTGCCCCTGTATCCCCTTGTAAGGACACACGGTTTCAGCCCCCGTTTTTTCGCCTCCAGCGCCAGTGCAATGACGGCGGGGGTCTTGCCGGTCCCGCCGAGCGTTAAATTGCCGACACTGATGACCCTTGCAGGCAGCCTCTCCGGTTTCTTCAGACAGGAATAACAGAGACGCCTGCATGACAGGCCCAGGCCGTAAAGCGCGCTAAGCAGTCCCAATGAAACTCCTGACAAGCTCCACGGCCCTTTTGACCGCGCCCCTGTTTTCATCGATTATTGACCTTGCCTTCCGTCCCATATCTTGCGCCCTCTCGGGGTTCTCCATCAATTCAATTACCGTCTCCGCAATATCGCCTGCATTAGTTACCTGCACGGCAGCGGAACGTTTCAGAAACTCCCGTGCAACAGGGAAATTGTCCATGTGCGGCCCGAAGATCACGGGTTTTGCCCAGTAGGCCGGCTCCATGATATTATGGCCTCCGAGGGGCACGAGGCTCCCGCCGATAAAGGCAACCGACGCGCCCGAGAAAACACTTGACAGCTCTCCCATCGTATCCAGAAGGATTACCCCGGGTGCAGGGGCCTGTCTTATCTCCGAACGCCTGATAAAGTCAAGCCCCTGCTTTCTGATGACCTCCGCCGCCTCGCCGAATCTCTCGGGATGTCTCGGCGCAAGTATGAGTCTTGCATCCTGAATCCTCTCCCTGACGAGTTTATATGCATCAAGCAGTATCTCTTCTTCCCCCTTATGGGTGCTTGCAGCAAGCAGTATCCTGCCGCCGACCTTCTCCAGCCACGCGGGTGCCGATGATGCGCTGAATTCCGCGTCGAACTTGAAATTGCCCATAACCCCGACTTTCTCCCTCTCGGCGCCGATGCTGATGATCCTTTCAGCATCGCCCTTTCCCTGCATATAGAGAAAATCAACATCCGAAAGCACCCTCTTCATAAAGAAGCGGATCTTTTCATAACCCCTGAATGATTTCCGCGATATCCTTCCGTTTAATATCACCACGCGGCACCCGACGCCCTTCAGGGAGTTGAAGAGCACGGGCCACAGCTCGGTTTCAACGGTTATGAATATCCTCGGCCTCAGTGAGCGTACAACCCTGTTGACGCATATTCCTGTATCCCAGGGCATGTACATTATCCTGTCCGCAGCCGGAAATCTTTCACGCGCAATTTTCTGTCCTGTATATGTTGTCGTGGAAAGTACAATCCTGTGGCCGGGGAATTCCTGTTTAAGTTTCTTCAGGAACGGCAGGCAGGCAAGCACTTCCCCCACGGAAACCGCATGCACCCATATATCCGCCCCTGTACAGCCGGATATGCCGAGACGCTCGCTCACGAACGCCCACCTGTCTTCCGGCCCCTTCTTCAGAAACAGCACGGGCGAATATATAACGAGCGCCATTGCAGACAGAATATTATAAAGCACAAGCATTTGTCTTCACCTTACAGTTTACCTTACAGCGGCATAAAAATATCGCCAGCGGGGCAGGGGAGTCTGCCGGGAAAGCTTTATCTGCGATACCTTCAGGAAATACTTCGCACGGCATATCAATTGCCCGTGATTCGTGTCCGTTGTTCGTGACCGTAAAAGACACACAACGGAAACGGACACGGTTTAACCGACACGGAGAACGGCCTTTTTCCCGTTTCCCGGCAGACTCCTCTGCCCGTTTTATGCAACATAAGGATAACAATACATCCATTGAACAGGCACTGCTTGAAAGGCTGTTGATTTGAATCAATCTTTATTAAAAAGGCAATCTCAAGCCCTTTAGATGGCGGTTAATATGGCCGTACAACTTCTATATCTTTCATGGGATAGTGTTTAACATTTTTTGTGATGAGCTTGAGAGCCATCTCACTTGTGGTAGCGGCAATTATTGCATCTCCTATGTTCAAGGCATGGCTCTTGCTGAATTTTTTAAGGTATTCTCCCGCTTTGTCGGCAATGGTCACATCAACTTCTATCGGAGTTATGAGATCAAAAAGACTCTTTACCACATCTTCTTCGCCTCGTCTCATCCCTGCAAAAATTTCAACTCTGCTAATGACGGAAACAAAAAGCAAAGAACCTTCTTCAATCTCTTTAGAAAGGAATTTAAGGGCATCCCTTTTTTTTCTTAAGTGATCGATTAATATATCAGTATCTATAAGCAAGGACCTATGCATTTAGGCTTTTATCCTGTCGAGACGTGCCTGCCACCCTTTACGAATATCATTAACATACTCTGTGCTCTCCTTTACATCCTTCCTGTCAGCCCAGATACCGAAGCTTTTTTTAAGCAGTTTTTTCTTGGAAGCAATCGATACCTTTTCAGGATGAGAAAGAATTTCTTGTAAGAATCGTTGCTGGGAAGGGGTGAGAAGTTGTATTTTTTCTATGACCTCAGTAAAAATGTCTTTTTGGGTGCGTCTTGCACGCTGCATAGTGCTCTCCTTTTTCATACTACTCTTGATATTCCCGCCGGAACACCCCTCACTTCCGGTTGAAATTCTATAGTTCATAAAAACATCGCTTGCATGCAGGAGAGCCTGCCGGAAAAGCTTTATCTGCGATACCTTCAGGAAATATTTCGCACAGCATTTTGACGTCTTTTGGAACTTCACTCTTCGCTAATTCCTGCAACAAAAAATTATTCCAATATCCCATCGCTTTATAAAGGTTTTACGGCAGGCTCTCCTGCACATTTATGCAACATTAAAATTTATTATATCACACAGACGAAAAGAAGCCTGTAGAAAATCATGAGACCATCAGTGGGCCGGTTATGTTTATGGTTTATGTATACCTTCCAGTTTGCCGACCTGTGCTCTTCACCATCCCGCCAGTTCGCCCGCTATTTCCGCCACCCTTACAGACGGCCTCTTGCCCTGCATCATCTCCTGGATTTTCTTCAGGCCCGAGACCATTGCATCCCTGTACGGCCTGTCAGTCAGTATTCTCCTGAGCTCTGCAAATATCCTCTCCGGCGCAGCCTCCTCCTGGAGAAGTTCCCTTACAACTTCCCTGCCCGAAAGCAGGTTGACGAGCGAGACGAACCTGACCTTTACCATGGCCCTTGCAAGGTGAAAGGAGAAAAACGAGGCCTTGTAAAATACCACCATAGGTGTGCCTGCCAGTGCCGTCTCAAGCGTTGCAGTGCCTGAGGCCACGGCGGCGGCATCCGAGCATGCAAGCGCCTCGCGGGTCCGGTCTATGAATACCGTGACATGCTTCAGGTCTTCACCGCACTCCGTGGTGCGCGCAAGAGGGACAACCGTCTGGAATCCGGGAAGTTCGCTGTGGATTCTTGCGGCGACTTCCCTTATCACGGGCATGTGCCTCTGTATCTCGGCGGGCCTGCTGCCGGGCAGGAGAGAGATTACAGGCCTTTCCGGGTCAAGCCCCAGTTCCTGTTTCAGTTCCTGTCTGGTCCTGTTCCCGGCGCCGGCGGCAATCTCCGCAACAGGGTGGCCGACGAACTCGCACGGAAGGCCGGCATTTTTATAATAGTCCACTTCAAACGGGAAGAGCACCGCGATCTTATCCACCAGTGCAGCGATCTTTTTTACCCTTCCCGCGCGCCACGCCCACACCTGCGGGCTTACGTAATAAAGGACGGGGATGCCGGCTGCCTTCGCCTTTCCGGCAAGCGCTATGTTGAAATCAGGGTAGTCTATCAGCACAAGTACATCAGGCCTTTTTTTAATCAATGCATCCTTGGCTGCGTTATAGCTTTTTATGAGTGTTCCGAGATGCCGGACCGCTTCGGTAAATCCGATTACGCTTGATATCCTGGAGATCAGCTCCACGCCCTCTTTTTCCATGTGGGAAGCCGCCGATGCCGAATATCCGGATATCAGGCCAGATTTTTTTCGCCTCCCTGCTCAGCATGGCGCCGTACAGCTCTCCGGATGCCTCTCCCGCGCTTATCATGAGTTTCCTGGACATCCGAATAAAATATCACGATTCAGGAGGGTAATTCAAATACCGCCCGCCGGCATCCCCTCTTGACTTTTTGCATGAAGATGAATATCCTAATGTAAGTAAGTGCTTACATTATGGAGAGGACCGACACGAAAGAAAGGCTCCTCGGGGCCACACTGAAGCTCATTTCCACGAGGGGCTATCTCGGCGCCACAACAAGGGAGATAGCACGGGAGGCGGGTGTTTCCGAGCTTACACTCTTCAGGCACTTCAGATCAAAGGAGAGACTCTTTGAAGAGGTGCTCAACACGTATACATTCCTGCCAAGGCTCAGGGAACTGCTGCCGGAATTAGAGGGGCTTCCCTGTGACGAGGCGCTCATGTCAATAGGGACGGGATTCCTTGAGACACTCAAGGAGAGGAAGTCAATGGTCAGGATAATGTTCTCTGAGATGAATACCTATCCGGAGAAGGTCAGGAGGGTACATAAAAGATTTATAGACGAGACGATCCTGACCCTTGCAAACTATTTCAGGGCACTTCAGGACAGGGGGAGGCTCAGAAAGTTCCCCCATACAACGGGCGCGCGTGCGTTTCTCGGGATGGTCTTTTCCTATTTCCAGACCGAGGAGATTGTAAAAGGCAGGAATATAAATAAAAAGGAGATGCAGAGGACCGTAGGGGAATTCACCGACATATTTCTGAGGGGTGTAAAATGAACAGAACCGCGATTATCGTATGTCTTTTGTTTCTGCTCATTCCACACACAGGATCCACTCTCACCCTTGAAGAGGGTCTGAAGATAGTCACTGAGAGGGGCAGAGATATAAATATCTCCCGCGCGGAAGAAGATGCGGCAAGGGAAGGAGTCGGCCTCGCAAGGTCGCCGCTGCTGCCCCGCGTTGACCTATATGCAAACCAGACATGGCTCAGGTATCAGCCCGAGGCGATATTCGGCCCTGCAAGCGTGCCTGTGGCTGAGAAAGATTCCCTTTCCTATGGTTTCAGGGTCCATCAACTGGTATATGACTTCGGCAGGACATATGCGATGCTGAGGGCCTCGCGGTCCGCGCTGAAGGGGAAGGAACTGGATACAGTACGGACAAGAAACCTTGCAGCGCTTGATTTCACACTTGCCTATCTCGATCTCCTTGAATCCGAAAGGCTTCTGAAGGTCGCCCGGGACGAGGTTAAACGCTTTGAGGCTCACCTGAATGACGCCCGTGCAATGCATGAGCAGGGGCTTGTTACAAAAAACGATGTCCTGCAGGCGGAGGTCATGCTCTCTGACGCAAGGCAGTCCCTGCTGTCAGCAGAGAATCTCAGGTCTGTAAGGGCATCGGTGATAAACAGCCTGCTCATGAGGCCGTTGAATGAAGAGGTACTGGCAGAGGAGCCCCCGGTGGAAACCCCTTACGCGGGCATAAGCCTTGAGGATGCGTGGAAGACGGCCGTGCAGTCAAGGGCTGAGATCAAGGCGCTGCGCATGCGGATTAAGGCAAAGAATGAAGAGTTCAGGGCGGTGAAGGCGGAGTTTTATCCCGGTATATACCTGTCGGGCGGGTACGAGTACCGCGAAAACCGCTACATGGTCAATGAGGGCAACTGGTCCCTCCTGGCAGGGGTGAGAATAAACCTCTCCTCCGGAGGCGCAACCCGCGCAAGGATGAAGATGCTCAGGGCGGAGCTTGAAACGCTCGATCTGGAGGCAGCGAAGCTTACTGATGCCGTAAGGCTTGAGGTCAAGAGTGCATACCTTCAACTGAAGAGCGCCGGGCAGAAGGTCGGGGTAACGCGGCAGGCGGTGGCCCAGGCGGATGAGAACCTGAGGCTGCAGAGGCTGCGCTACCAGGAAGGTGAGGGAACCGCAACGGACGTGCTTGACGCCATTGCACTGATGAGCAGGGCGGAGACAAACTACTGGAGCGCGCGCTATGAACGCAGGAAGGCGGGGGCAAGGCTGTTGTATGCAATGGGTAAAGACATTGCCGGGGTTTACGGAGGACAGGGTCGGCCTTAATGTTGCAGAAACAGGCGGGAAAGTTGCGGGTTCAAAGGTTATAAAAAAGATGTCTTAATATTTTTTGTCATTCCGGAGGTCTGAGGATATGGATGAGAAACAGGATTCAGCCGGCAATCATAAAAAGAAACGGACGGCCCTCGCGGTATTCGCCGCGTTCCTGGCCGTGGGCCTGATTGCAATATACTTTTATATCCAGCATACAAAAACCCACATAACAACCGATGACGCCTATGTCAGGGGGGCCATCCACATGGTCTCTCCAAAGGTCTCCGGCACGGTGCTCAAGGTACATGCAGCAGACAACCGGATGGTGAAAAAAGGGGACCTGCTTGTGGAGCTTGAACCCGACCTGTTTGTACAGAGGCTCAGGGAGGCGGAATCAGCGCTGAAGGCTGAAGAGAACAGGCTTTCGGGGATTGAGGCCATGATCAGGGCGCAGGAAAAAAAGGTCGCGGCCGCGGATGCGGCCCTGGCCAGGACCCGTGCCGGAAGGGATGAACTTGCAGCCCTGCTGGAGGTCAGAAAGGCGGAAGAAGCAGCGAAAACCGCCCTGCTCCGGCAGGCGGCGCTTGACCTCAGGCGCGCGGAGAACCTTGTGAAGAAAGGAGTCATCCCGCAGGACAGGTACGACAGGGCAAACACGGCCTACGAGACCTCCCTCTCAGCGCTGAAGGCCGCGCAGGAGATGAAGAAACAGGCGGAGGTTTCACTCCGGGCCCACGCCAGTGTGACGGCGCAGGCAGAGGCCTCGCTGAAGGCGGAGAAGGCGGTACTGCAGCAACTGAAGGCCTCACTGAAGACTCAGAAGGAACAGATCAGAAGGATGTCGGCGCGGCTTGAACTTGCAAGGTTGAATCTCTCATACACAAAGGTTTATGCCCCTGTTGACGGGTATGTCACGAGAAAGTCCGTGGAGGCAGGGGACCAGGTGATGGCCGGCCGGCCCGTGATGGCGATCGTGCCGCTTAATGATATCTATGTGATCGCCAATTACAAGGAGACCAAGATAGAAAGACTCAGGCCGGGACAAGAGGCAAGGATAGAAGTGGATGCTTACCCCGGGAGGGTCTTCACCGGAAGGGTGGACAGCATAATGGCCGGCACGGGTGTGGCGTTTTCGCTCTTTCCACCTGAAAACGCAACCGGTAATTATGTAAAGGTTGTGCAGAGGATACCCGTAAAGATAGTCCTTGAACAGGGCGCTGATGCAGGGCACCTGCTCAGGGTCGGCATGTCCACGGTTGTCACAGTGCTTGCAAAATGAGCCGGTGGCTGATCTCCATAACCGTAATGCTCCCCACCCTTATCGAGATACTCGACACATCTGTCGTCAACGTATCCCTCGATCACATCAGGGGCAGTCTCTCGGCCGGCATTGATGAGGCCACATGGGCGATCACCGCGTATCTGGTGTCAAATGCCATTATCATCCCCATAACAGGCTGGCTCAGCAGGGTCTTCGGGAGAAAGAATTATCTCATTGCATCAATAGTCCTGTTCACGGTCAGTTCCTTTCTGTGCGGTTCTGCATGGAGCCTGCGCAGCCTGGTGATCTTCCGCATCCTCCAGGGCATCGGCGGAGGGGGGCTTCAGCCTCTGAGCCAGTCGATACTGCTCGAGTCGTTTCCGCCGTCAAAGCACGGTATGGCAATGGCTATCTTCGGTATCGGGATCATGTTCGGCCCCATTGTCGGCCCCCTGCTCGGCGGATGGATAACGGACAACTGGTCATGGAGGTGGATATTCTACATAAATGTACCCATAGGCATAATTTCCGTGCTCCTGGCCCTGTTCGTCATATCTGATCCGCCGTACATGAAGAGGGTCAGGATGAAGGTGGATTACTGGGGGCTCATGCTGCTTGCCATAGGGCTCGGCTCCCTGCAGTTTGTCATTGACAAGGGGCAGCGGGAGGACTGGTTTTCCTCATCCGTGATTTCAACCTTTACAATCATAACCGTGGTCGCCCTCACCCTTTTTGTGATCATTGAGCTGTTCTCGGAAAATCCCGTGATTGACCTGAGGTTGTTCAGGGACAGGACCTTTACATCAGGCAATATACTCATGTTCTTTGCATTCTTCAACCTGTTCGGCAGCATAGTGCTGCTGCCGATCTATCTGCAGACCCTCATGGGATACACTGCATTCCTTGCAGGCGTGGTGCTCGGCCCCGGCGGCCTTGCCACCATATTCGCCCTCCCCGTGGCCGGGAAACTCGTTGAAAAGAGAGACCCGCGGACTGTTCTCATATTCGGCATAATCATAAGCGCGCTTTCAACCTACCTCATGTCCCTGTTCAACCTGCAGGCCGATTTCTGGACGCTGGTATGGCCGCGCATGGTCCTCGGCGTGGGGATGGGGTTCCTGTTCATACCGCTTACCACAATGACCCTTTCACACATGCCGAAAGAGAAGATGACTGAGGCCACGGCGATGTACAATCTCCTGAGGAATATCGGCGGGAGCGTGGGGGTCTCATTTGTCACCACCATGCTTGCGCGGAGGGCCCAGTTTCACCAGTCCAGACTCGTCGAGCACCTGACGCCTTTTAATTCATCCCTTGCACTTGCAAAGGAAAAGCTGTCCGCATTCCTCGCGTTCAGGGGCGCCCATCCAGTCAACCCGGGGGTGCTTATATACGGAGAGCTCAGGCGGCAGTCCTGGATGCTTGCCTTCAATGATGCATTCTTTCTCCTCTTCTTCCTCATGATGTTGATCCTGCCCCTCGTCCTCCTGATGAAGAGAAAAACTTAACCTACAGATGGCATAGAATACCGGTGTTCAGAGGGTGCAGTTGTGAACTCAAAACTCAGAACTCAAAACTCAGAACTTTGAACCCGCAACCCTCCTGTCTTTTATGCAACATTAAGGTAAGGCGATGTTTTATGGTACTGTTGAAAAGAGTTCCCCGGCAGCCTCTCCTGCAATCCTGAGCCATGCCGGCAGGTCCTCTGCCGCCGCGGTCTTATGTACCGCCTTTTTTACCCTGCCTGTCTCCACATCCACAAGCCTCAGGTCAAGCCGCATACGGCCGCCTATGACCTGATAGCCTCCGAATACCATCAACCCGGCGCCTGATATCCTGCCGAGCCTGAGGCGCGTACTCTCATCCGCAAGCGATGCAGAACCGAGATGAAGCTCCTCAAGGGCAAGCAGCAGGCGTTCTCTCTCAACGACCGTATAACCGGCCTTTTCCTGGATTGTCCTTATAATCTCGGCTGAGAGAAGCTCTCCAAGGTCCGGCTGCTCAGAGGCAGAGGGCGTCAGATTATCAATGTCCCACACTGCCACGGCGACCTTCCCCTGCCGGGGGGCCGGCCCGGAGGCGCATGAGGCCAGCATGATGATAACGGCAAATAACAATATATTGTGATACGGTTTGAATAAATTACACATCACAGGGCTGCTTCTTCTATTTTCTCCTGAACCTTGTCGTCAGCCCTGACCGGCCTTTGGCTGCTTATAACGCGCACAAAGCACAGGTCGGGCTCAACGCCCACGACTTCAAGCAGGGCAACGTGCCTGGGTGCGCTCCGGAGAGTTTTGCCCTTATACTTGATCGGCTCCTGTTCTTCGAGGACATTGAACTTTGTCCCGGGCACAACACCCTGTCTTGAGCCCAGGTTAACGATGAAGCGGTCATTACCCGCACCCTTGACGATATAGCCGCGCAGGGGATATTTCGATATGACCGTCCTGAGTATCTCGCGGTTGATGCGGAACAGCTCCTTTTCCAGGGAAGCGCCTGTATCTATCGGCCTCGTGATAACCTGCGGGATTGCAGAGGTCTCTGTATCTATAAGCCTGAGATTCAGCAGTGTGGTCTGCGGCAGATAAAAGATCGAGCCTGTCCCGATAAGCCTGGCAGCCAGTATCCTGCCGAGCCTCAGGGCGGTCTCAGGATCGGCCAGGTCGGAAGAGCCGAGGTTAAGCTCCTCAAGGAGGCGGTCGATAACAACGCGTTCCACCACCCTTACCCTGCCGGAGGCATTAAGGTAATCCGCAAGCTGCGTCATCAGCACGGTGGAAAGCCCGTCTCTTTCAGCAAGTCCGCCTGCCTCCCTGAAGTCCACAAAAGAGATGACCATGGGAGGGGATGTCCATCCGTCTTCACTACCGGCCACTGCCTTTTTACGGTTGCGGAACCTCTCCGCCAGGTCGCTGACCAGTTTGTCGATCCGCTTTCTGCGTTCGGCATCCTTCTGAAGGCTCAGCATTTCCGCGGCCCTCTTTGCCAGCGCTGCAGCAAAGGTGTCTTTACTGTCAAGGGCCAGGGCCTTCCGGTAGGTTTCCAGGGCCTTGTCCCACCTGCCCTCTTTTGCATATGTCAGGCCCTTGTTTGTCGTACCTTCGATATAATACGGATCAATGCTCACCGCCCGGTCATACAGTTCCCGGGCCTTCAGGTAGTCTCCTGAGTTCGCATAGACCCGGCCGAGCTGGTTATATCTTACGGCGTCATGGTAGGGGGCCGCCGACTTTTTCTGCACGGCCTGCCGGTACTCCTCCTCCGCCTCCTTCTTTTTGTTCCGCGCATAGAGTATGTCCCCCTTTATAACATGCGGGAAGGCCCTTTCCGGGGCCTTTTGCTCCACTTCTTCAATCAGCCGGAGCGCCTTTTCAGTCTCCTGCTTTCTGGCATACACCGCGGCCAGGCCCTCTTTGCCGGCGATCTCCCCGTTGCTCCCTGCCGTGAGGAGTGACCTGAAGACCTTTTCAGCCTCCGGGAGATTGTTTTCCTTCATGGCCGCATAACCCCTGAGCGTCTTTGCCCTTATATTGCGGGGATTCTTTCTGATGATCTCTTCACTGATGGCCTTTGCAATCAATGTGTTTTTCTGCTGCAGCTCCCTTTCAGCCACCCTGAGGAGCATCATCTCGGTGGCCTTGCCGCCTCCCTCGAAATGGTCAAGGATTTTAAGCCCCGGGCCGATGACATATACCACAGGCAGGACCAGCCGGGCATTGTAACGGCTGCTCACATCCGAATCATCAAGAAGCACGGGGAATGCTATTGCCGTTTTCTTCACAAAGTCCGCCACCTTCTCCCTCGGCGAAGCCGTCACCGCCCACACGGTCAGGTCGGCATCCGCGTATTTTTTCGCCAGTTGGTTGAGGTTCAGCAGGCCCTCCTGGCTCGGCCCTGACTCCACGTCGAAGAAATACAGGATAAGCATGCGCTTCTGTTTCATGCCGGAGAGGTCGTATTTCCTGCCGTTGATATCCTCAAGGGAAAAGACCCGAGCCTCCTTTGCGTAACAGACGCTGCTTAAAAGCATAAGCCCTATGAGTGCCATCATCAGAACAACATGTCTTCCGGCCATTGTCTTCATTTTAGGTTCTCCTTTTATGAAACTTTTTAGTCTTTCTCATGCAGCCGTTACCTTTCCTTAGTTCCTTGCAGTGGCATAAAAATACCGCCTGCAGGCAAGGGAGGCTGCTGGAAAAGCTTTATTGATTCGGTATCATCCGCACACTGAGGGGTGTCTCCCCCTCCTCCTGCAACTGCACCTGGGCCTCCCAGTCATAGTAGTCCGCCAGGCTCAGCCGCACCTCGTGTTTGCCCCGCAGAAGCTCCAGTCTCAGGGGTGTCTCACCCTTGAACATCCCGTCCACAAAGACCCGCGCCCCTGCCGGTGTGCTGTCTATCCTGAGAAAGGCCTTTGCGGCCTCTTCAACAGGCGGCGGTGAATCCACGCCGCTCTTTACTGATATGAAATAGTATGAAAGCGCCCCTGCGATCACAAATATTAGCACTGCCGCAATGGAAAAGACAATATTCCTCCGTCGTGTCTTTGCACCGGCCTGTGCGGCTGCCGCAGGCTCTTCCTTTTTGGCGGAACAGGCCTTTAATGCAGCGGACAATTCCTCCCCGGACCTGTAACGCTCATCCGGATTTTTCCGCAGGCATCTGCGGATAACATCGGACAATTCCTGTGGAACAGCCGGATTGAGCGCTGTAACAGGAGGCGGCTCCTCCTGCGTGATTGCATTAAACACGGCGGCGAGGCTGTCGCCCGTGAAGGGCCTGGAGCCTGTGCACAATTCATATAATACAATCCCCAGAGAGAAGATATCGGAACGCCCGTCAACCGGCCGGCTCAACACCTGCTCCGGGGACATGTATGCGGGTGTGCCCAGTATCTCCCCGGCCTGTGTCTGCACTGCGGCGGAAGGGTCTTCAACGTGCGCGATCCCGAAATCCGTTATCTTAAGCCTTCCGTCCGTGCGGATGAGGATGTTGCCGGGCTTTATATCCCTGTGGACAATCCCCTTCTGATGTGCGTAATCGAGGGTTTCGGCCACTACGGCGCCTATTTCAATGATTTCACCGGGTTCCACCGGGCGCCTGTGCACGACTTCGTTCAGGGATTCGCCCTCGATGAATTCCATTGCAATGTAGACGGTTCCCTCGTGTTCGTCCACATTATAGACACGCACTATGTTCGGGTGGTCAAGGCGGCCGAGGGCCTTGGCCTCTGACAGGAATCTCTTTACAAAGGCGTCGTTCACGAGCCTGTCCTGGCGCAGTACCTTTAATGCCACGGTTAAATCGAGGTTGGGGTCATGGGCCTCGTAAACCACCCCCATTGAGCCCCTCCCGATTTCTCTTTTTACCTCATAGCGGCCGTAATTCACGGTAACTCCTTTAAAAACTCTATCAGCGTCTCCATGGTGATGAAGAACCCCCTTGATTCAGTGCCCCTGTACCTGCCCTTGACAATCCCGACCAAGTTGCCCTGTGCATCAAAGACCGGGCTGCCGCTGCCTCCCGGAAGGGTCTCCATGTCCACCTGCCACAGGGGATGATTGTTCACCCGCCGCAGCGGGCCGCTGACAATGCCCGGCACTATCCTTCCACGGTGATTGTATGGACAGCCCACTGAGTACACCCTCTCCCCCTCATTCAGGATATTCCGCGCGCTGGCCAGTGAAATGGAGGAATCAAGCCTTGCGCGGGTGTCAATAAGACTGAGGTCGCGCCCGGTATCCCTCTTTACAATATAACCTTTCAGTTCCTTACCCGTGTCAAGGACAACGGTAACCTCCCGGACACCCGCAAGGTCATGGGCGGTCGAGATCACCAGCCCTTCCTTTCCCACAATGAAGCCTGAAAACTGTATGGGCCTGTTGTTGATTGCCGCGCGGATGCATACAACATTTGCGGTGCGCGACATGATCACCTCCGGAATACCCGACCCCCCTCCTTGTCTTGCCGGATAGCGTCCCTTTGTGTAGCTGTCAATAACACCCTGCAACTCCCTGATCTTATCCTCACGGGGCAGGCCGTTCAGGCTGTATTCAGCGTATAACGCGGATGCCAGGGGGGAGTATGGGCTTATAATTATCCGCCACCGTTCGGTTACCCTGACAGCATCGAGCCTCACCCCGCCTGCATCCGAAGCGGTCTGCCTGACTGTGAAACCGGAGTCGGCAAGCCAGCGTGCAAGGAGTACCCGGGTCTCTGCAACGGGCAGTGGGGAGATCATCGGCGCCCCCTGTGTGCCGGCAGAGACGGGCCGGGATGACAGCAGCGCCATGGAAAAGAACACTATCAGCAACCTGATGAATCTGCCCGTATCAATCCGCATGCAGTGGCAAGCCTGCAGGGGAAGTCCGCAGCCTGTTTTTTCGTTTATACAATCTCGCACAGTACCGCTGTAATGTTATCATATCCGCCGGCCGACAGTGCCAGCCTTATCAGCCTGTCCACTTTCTGTTCGAGACCTTCGGGAATGGAAAGGGCGTCCCTGATCGGGCCGTCTTCCACCATGTCGGTAAGGCCGTCTGAACACAGGAGGAAGATATCACCGGGCATTGTCTTTCCCCTGATAAGGTCGACGGCCAGCTCCTCCTTTGTGCCCACCGCCCTTAAGATCACATGCCGGAGGGAATGCGTCCTGGCCTCAGCCGCCGTGATGAGCCCCTGGTCAACCTGTTCCTGGACAAGCGAGTGATCCAGCGTGATCTGTCTGAGTTCACCCGAGCGGAAAAGATAAGTCCTGCTGTCCCCCACATGGCCCACAACATAACCGCCGGTGAAAAACACGGCCACTTCAGCGGTACAGCCCATGCCCCGCTGCGAAGGGTTCTCTGCCGCGGCTCTGATAATCCTCTCATTGGACAGCCGGAAGGCATCCTGGACCAATTGCAGGTATTCCTCTTCAGAGCCGGGCCGCGCATTTGAAAAAACATCCGTAACGGTCTCTATGAAAATCCGGCTTGCCACTTCACCGGCGGCCTGCCCGCCCATTCCGTCCGCCACTGATGCATAGCCGAGTTCAGGGTCTGTGACAAAGGCATCTTCGTTGTTTGAGCGCCTGAGGCCCACGTCCGACTTGCCAAAAGAATTTATTTTAGACATAATTTAATATACACAAATAAACAAAGATTGGAAACAAATTTTTCCCGGGCCCTGCAAAAACCACATTATATATGTTTCCCGTTACCCGTTAAGTTAACCTTAACGTTGTATAAACCGGCAGGCAGGGTGCCGTCGTTCGCTGGTGATATTTTAGAGAGGGTAAAACGTGAAATCCGTACCCGTCATAGTCGTACAGCTCGTTCACATACTGGGTCCCATGAAGGGGGAGATACAGGAGTTTACCCGAACCCCGATCCTCATAGGCCGCGACCCTTCATGCAACCTCCGGTTCCCCCCCGCGTTAAACACCATCTCCAGGAAACATGCAAGGATCACGCGGGAGGGTAACCAGTTCAGGCTGATCGACCAGAGCGCCAACGGCACCTTTGTAAACGGAAAGAGGATCGAGGAGACCGTTCTCAGAAACGGCGATGTGCTGGAGTTTACCGAGGGCGGGCCGAAGGTGAGCTTCCTGTTTGAGATAAGGGAAGGAACGGTCGAGGCAGAAACCGTCCCGCCCCCTGAAACGGAAGAATCCGCACCCGCCGTGACACCGCAGGGACAGGAGCCTCCCGTGAAGGAGCACAGGCAGCAGGAGAGGCCTGTGGCGGCTGCCGGACCGGAGAGCGTTCAGCCGGAGCCAGTGGTTGAGCCGCCGCCTCAGCCATCCGCTGAAAGGGTCAGTGCGCCGCTTATCATACAGTACGGCCCCACTCTCCGTTCCTACAGGGAACTTCCTGTCAATATCGGCAGGGATACAACGTGCGATTTCATAATTGATCATCCCATGATATACGAGCGGCATGCCCAGATATTTTTCAGCGAAAACCAGTACTGGATAAAAGACCTCACCGGAAGGCAGCCCCTGCTGATAAACGGACAGCCCGTCGCCATGCAGTCCCCGCTGAATGTCAATGATGAATTATCCCTGAGCGCGGAGGGGCCGGTCTTCCGCTTTCTCGGGGAGGGCCGCCTGGCCGAGGTCGAAAAGGCGCCCGCCGCAGCCCTCACTCCTCAGCCTCCGCAAGAAGAGACAAAAGAAGAAAAGCCGGACCACGGCGGAATCCCCGCATACAGTGCTCCCAAGAAACTCCTCTCCAGGCTGAAAGAATACTGGGAGCACAAGAAACCTTAACGTTGCTTTTTGCTTTTTGCCGCGATAGGGTAAACTTGCGGTTAAATATCAACGGCGGTCTTCGGAATTCTCATTACCAGGGGGAAGGCCGATTGGGCCGAGGGGTCCAGGAGGAGGCTGCCGCCGTGATCCGACAGTATCTTGTGGGCTATGTTGAGAAAAAGCCCGAGACTCCACGGCTTGTCCCGCATCACGGGATCAAAGGGCTCGTATAACCGTGCGCCCGGCTCCGCCTCTCCAAAGACGACCTCCAGGTCATTGCCCCTGTCCCTGAGCGTGATGTTGATATCCGAACCATCCGGCACAGTGAAGAGTATCTCGCGGAAGACCATGGAGAGGGCCTTTCTGAAAAGCCCGGCATCAAGCGGGACCATTACATGGGGGCTCCTGACAGAGAGGACGGGGTGAATGCCCCTTTTCCGCCATTCATGCTCATAGTTCCTGATCCCTTCACGGATAATATCATCTATTCTTTCCAGTTTTTTCCGGGGCTGCGGAATCTTAACGAAAGCGTCCGCCTCGGCAATAACCATTTCCACCCTTTCAACAGAGTCCATGATGGCCCTGAGGGAGTCTGCATTTGATCCGCCGGCCCCTGAGCGCAATATTTTCCGCACCATGCCTCCGATGACCGTCATCGGATTCCTGATCTCGTGCGCCATGGCATGGGCCAGGCGGACATAGGCCGCTGTGCGCTCTGTTTCTATGAGCCGCGCTTCCGTGACCTTCAGTGTCTCGACGGTATCGGCGTAACGCCTTCTGAGCTCTGACCACAGGCGTGCGTTCTCGATCAGGGGGGCGAGTATGCAGCCGATACTCTTCAGGAACCGGAGGTCTTCATGGGTGTATGCGCCGGGTACGCTCCTGTCCAGGTATATCAGCCCGTAAATCTGGTTGTCATATATAAGCGGCACGCACATGGCGGACCTGATCTTCAGGGCCATGACGCTTTCCTGTTCCCTGAATGCGGCATCACTGAGCGCATCCTCAAGGAGGAAAGACTCACCGTTTCTGAGCAGCCTGTTGACGATACTGCGGCTCAGCGGCACGGGTTCATTAACGGCGCACAGGCACAGGGGCTTAAGCGTGCCGTCTTCTTCAAACGATGCCATATAGCCGCGGTCCTGTTTGAAGATTTCCCTGAGCTTTGCAAATACCTTCTGCCCCAGGCTTGCGACATCATGATCAACAGCGGATTCAGCGGTGATCTCGTAAATCACCTTCAGTCTCCGGTGGTCCAGGCTGCCCTCATGGGCAGGGCCGAGAGAATGTATTATAACGGTCTGCTGTGATTCATCCCCTCCGGTGGTGGATACTTGGAGCCTTGTATTGCCGAGTCTTATGAAATCGCCGGGATTCAGGACGGTCCAGTCCCTGATCCTCGTGTCATTTACAAAGACACCGTTTGCACTGTGCATGTCCTGAATGCGTATCCCGCCTTCCGCTTCTTCAATAAGCGCGTGGCGGTGCGATACGGTTACATCCGGCAATGAAAGCCCCGCCTTCCTGCCGCGGCCTATGACACAGGGGAGGGTTATATTGTAATTTTCACCTGAGCCCAGGTTTTTGAGTATGATATCTCTGCCCATAACGTTTTACCTTACAGTGGCATAAAGATATCGCATGCGGGCAGGAGGGCCTGCCGGAAAAGCTTTATCTGCGATACCATCAGTGGTAACATCTCAGCCCCCCTCCCCCTCCCCCTCCCACCAGGGGAGGGGGGACTTGTTTCTTCCTGCACCCTGACAACTGCACCCTGCACCCTTTTCTGTTAAAATCCCATCGCTTTATAAAGGTTTTCCGGCAGGCCCTCCTGCTGGTTTATGCAACATTTAAGGTTTATAAATATAAAATAAAATACAGGCCTGTACCTACCGCAATGAAAATAATCCCCATCCGGAGGCGTATTTTACAGGCAACGGACATCTTCCTGCCCGCCCTGACATACTCCCGCAATGCCAGGGCAAGAAACACAAATCCAATTATGAGAAAAATGAATTCTACCGGCGGTATTATGTTCATGAACGTATTATGCAGGTTCTCCGGCTCTGTCTGCCGCTTAATTCTGAACAGGGATAAAATCGTGGACGTCCAGGATACAGTGAACCGGACAGCCTGTCTTTTCTATATTCTGCCTGCCGTTCTGTTCGCAGCGGTCCAGGAGGATAATCACTGCATCGACTATAAGGTCATTTTCCCTTGCAGTATTTATCGCCCTGATCGTGGAGCCGCCGGTGGTTACGACGTCATCGACTATAACGACATGGTCCCCTGCCTTTATATCCCCCTCTATCGGCAATCTGAGGCCGTGTTCCTTGGGCTCTTTCCTTATAACGAACGCATTTATGGGTTCCTTGACGAGTTGGGAGTACATGGCCACGGCATAGGCTATGGGGTCAGCCCCCATGGTAAGGCCGCCCACGGCATCCGGATGCAGGCCGATTTGGCGGATTTTCTCAAAAACGATCTTTCCCACGATATACATGCCTTCAGCGGACTGGGTCGTCTTCTTCATGTTGAAATAAAAGTTGCTGACGGCCCCGGATGTGAGCCTGAATTTCGGAACAGGGCTGTACTGGAAAGACCGCTGCCTGACTATCTGAATAAGGCGTTCCTTAAGGTTATCCATAGCCATGCACTATAACA
>JAADFS010000296.1 GCA_013152795.1 Deferribacteres bacterium | reverse complement strand
ACGGACACGGTTAACCGACACGCAGAACGGCCTTTTTCCCGTTATTTCCTGCAACAAGAGCATATTTCCAATATCTTATCGCTTTATAAAGATTTTCCGGCAGCCTCCCTTGCCGCGTTTATGCAACATTAAGTGTAAATCAATATCTACTCTTCCACAACAAGCTTGCCCCTTATCATTCCCATCTGGCAGGAGAACTCATATTCCCCCGGCTTTTCAGGCAGCAAATCCACTATGACTTCTTCATAAGGGGGAAGTTTCGCAGACTTGTTGAACGCGCCGAAGACAACCATCTCCGTGCAGGATGACTCCTCCTCGCGTGTAAACCGCAGCCTGAGCGGTTTTCCCGCCTTTGCCACGATTAAATCAGGGGTGTAGCCCCCCTTTACCTTTATCATCACCTCCTGCACCCCTGAGGTGACGGATGCCTTGAACGCCTCTTTCTTTGAGAACAGAAAGAACCAGATGATCCACACTATGGTGGAGATGCCTGCCGCGGTTACGATTATCTTGTCCATTTTCACCTCACCTTTACAAATCTAAGCCTGTTTGCATTGCTTACAACGGTTACAGAGCTCAGGGCCATGGCTGCACCTGCAAGAATTGGGTTTATGGTTATGCCCCAGATGGGATAGAGTACGCCTGCGGCTACGGGAACGAGCGCGGTGTTGTAGAAGAATGCCCCGAACAGGTTCTCCTTGACGTTTCTCATGGTCGACTTTGATATACTGAAGGCCGCTGCTATTCCCAGAAGCGAGCCCTTTATAAGGGTGATGTCCGAGGCCTCTATGGCCACGTCCGTGCCCGTGCCTATCGCCATCCCGACATCCGCCTGGGCAAGCGCAGGCGCATCATTGATCCCGTCACCGACAAAGGCCACCTTTTTCCCCTCAAGCTGGAGGTTCTTGACCTCCCGCGCCTTGTCTTCGGGCAGGACCTCTGCGAGCACCCTTTCGATTCCTACTTTCTTTGCTATGGCGCCGGCCGTCCTCTTGTTGTCGCCGGTTATCATGACCACCTCTATGCCCAGTTTCCTGAGGCTCTGAATCGCTTCAACAGAGTCTTCCTTCAGGGGGTCGGAGACAGCGATGATTCCTGCGGCCTTGCCGTCAACGGCGACAAACATCGGTGTCTTTCCTTCACCGGCGAGTGCATGTGAGTTTTCCTCAAGCGTGCCCAGGTCCGCTCCTATCTTGTCCATGAGCTTCCTGTTGCCGAGGTTTATCGTGTGCCCGTCCACAATGCCTTCAACGCCGTGTCCGGGTATGGCCCTGAAGTCCTTGGGGTCGGATGTGGCGATGTCCCGGGATTTCGCACCCTCCAGTATCGCCTCTGCGAGGGGGTGCTCGGAGTTTTTTTCCAGGGATGCCGCAAATTTGATAATGCCTTCCTCGTTGAATCCCTCCGAGGTTATTATATCCGTCAGCGTCGGCTTTCCAATGGTTATGGTGCCTGTCTTGTCAAGGACAACCGTATCGAGTGCTGATGCAACCTGGATGGCCTCGCCGTTTCTTATAAGGATTCCGTTCTCCGCGGCCTTGCCCACACCGATCATCAATGAAGTCGGTGTTGCAAGACCAAGGGCGCAAGGGCATGCCACTATCAGCGTGGTTACGGCTCCAAGAAGCGCCCGTATGAGCCGGGGCTCAGGCCCGAGGTCATACCACAACACAAAGCTCGCCACTGCTATGACCATCACCACAGGGACGAAATAGCCGCTTACCGCATCGGCCAGCTTCTGTATGGGTGCCTTGGAGCCCTGCGCGTCCTGGACCATCTTGATGATCTGCGCCAGTGCCGTGTCCTTGCCCACCTTTGTTGCATTAAACCTGAACGCACCTGTCTTGTTTATCGTGCCGCCTATGACCTCATCACCCTCTTTTTTCTCCGCGGGCAGGGGTTCGCCGGTGAGCATGGATTCATCCACGCTTGAGTGCCCTTCAACAAGCACGCCGTCTACGGGTATCTTTTCACCGGGCCGCACTATTATGACATCCCCCACGAGGACTTCCTCTATGGGGATATCCATCTCCTTGCCTTCCCTCACCACCCGCGCAGTCTTTGCCTGAAGGCCCATCAGCTTTTTTATGGCCTCGGACGTCCTGCCTTTCGCCCTCAGCTCCAGGGCCTGGCCGAGCACCACAAGGCCGATAACCACGGAGACCACGTCAAAATAGGGTTCCCTGGCATTTTCAGGGAATACCTCGGGAAACAGGACGACCACGGTTGAAAAAAGCCACGCCATCCCCGTTCCAAGGCCGATCAGTGTGTTCATGTCCGCCGAGCGGTGCCTGAAGGCTGCGATCATGCCCCTGAAAAAGCTGCTTCCCGAATAAACAAGCACGGGGATGGTCAGGACACTGGCCCCTATCCACAGCATCCTCAGGCTCTCCATATCCATGTCCTTCAGTACAGGGAAGAATTTCGGATAGCTGACCACCACTACAGGCAGTGAGATAACGGCGGCAAGCAGGAATTTCCTGAAAAGCGTCCTGTACTCCCTGTGCTTTGCATCCTCTTCCTTCTGCGGCGGCTCTTCCGTCCCTACCTTGTATCCCACGGATTCTATGGTTTTCTTCAGCGATTCAACGTCGGTCATGGCCGGCAGGTACCGGATGTTCGCGCTGTTGGAGCCGAGATTCACCTCTGCATGGACAACCCCCGGCGAGGTGTTCAGCGCATCCTCTATTTTCTTGACACAGGAGGCGCAGGTCATTCCCCTGATTTTCAGTGAGACCTTCTCAGCGCCGACATCATAGCCCGCGTCTTTGATTGTCTTGACAAGCCGTGCTATGTCTATGCGGGAGGGGTCGTATGTGACAAAGGCCTTCTGAAGGGCATAGTTGACATTCGCCTCACTGACGCCGTCCAGGGCCCGGAGACTGCGGTCAAGGGTTATGGAGCATGTACTGCATGTTATTACTATGGGAAGCTCTATCCTGACTTCCCCCGTGTGTCCTTTACTGATTCCCGTTGTGGCCGACGGGACAATTTTTTTTTCAGCCATCTTCATCCTCCTCCGACACCGCACCTGCGGTTAATAAAATTATACACGGGCACAAACACTATGCCGATGTATATTCCGTAGAGAAAACTCTCGAGGAGACCCAGAAGGAATCCCCCGAAAGTCAGCCACTTGAACGCCGGAAGCATTGCCTCAAGAAACGCCGACATGCCGTGCAGCCTTTCGGGGACGATCAATCCGTAAATAACACAGAGAATGAAAGAGATCGCCGTAAATATGCCCAATGACCAGCTTACAACCCTTATATTCAGTGGCATCCTCCACCTCCTTTGCGCTCCTTTTCCGGATGTGAAGCGCCCGTATGTCCCTCGTGTTTATCGCCTTCCTTTCTGCCCCCGTGGCCCCCGTGCCCGCCGTTGGCCGAAGAGGTGCATTCCTATAAACACCGCAAAGACCAGTATCCATATCCAGTTTTCTCTGGCCCATTCCATTTCATACCTCCTTTTTTTACTTTTCGATTCATGTATACCATACCCCCCTATGGTATGTCAAGGTTAAAGTATATCCTGTCTCATTAGACTGCCTTGTCCGTTTATGCAACGTTAAGGTTAAGGTATACGCAATACACGTGTCATCCTTCGCCTGTCATTGACTCCCTGAACTCCCTGAGCCAGGCGACATGCTCCTTTTCCTCCTTTATAATCGCATTGATAATCTCTTTCTCGGGTACAACGTCCCACAGATTGTAGAAATAAAGCAGGGTCTCCTTTTCAAAGGAAAGGGCGAAGTTGACGGCTTCCGCCACTGATTTTACATGTTCAAGCGGTGGAAGGGATTTTTCTTTCCCCAGAAAGAACTCCGATTCAACAATAGCCCTCAGATATCTCGATACCTCTTCCCAGTCTTCAGGCCTTTCATCCTTTACTTTCCCCTTGAGATCAGCGAATATTTTTTCGTGCGCCTGCTCCTTGAAGGCAAGCATCTCAAAAAGCCCCCTGAGTTTTTCGTCTTTTTCAAATCTCTTTGACATGGCGGTATAAAATTCATACCCGAGCCTTTCCGTTTGAAGGGCCATTTCAACAACTTCACTTGTGGAAAATCCCATAACACCTCCCCGTAATCATTTATTAATGATTGTCTTTAACAGCGGCATAAAAATACCGCCTGCACCGCCTGTTCTTACAGGAAATAGGCGTTCAGCACATACTGCTGCATCATTCTCTGCGTGTTGAAGAACGAGCCGTTCAGTGCTATCGCGTGTCTCATTATGTTGATAAACCGGTTCCTCTCGTTATAAAACATCGGAATGATGACATGCTCCAGTTTTTCATAAAGAGAGCCGGCATCTTTTGACCAGTCGGATTCCTGCGCCTTTGTCCTGGCGTTTTCTCCGATTGACCATCCTGTAATGCCCTCGATGCAACCCTCAATCCACCAGCCGTCGAGGATGCTCAGGCTCGGCACGCCGTTAAGGGCTGCCTTCATCCCGCTGGTGCCGGATGCCTCCATGGGCGGCTGAGGGGTATTGAGCCACAGGTCGGAACCTGCCGTGAGCATCTTCGCCAGTCTCAGGTTATAATTCGCAAGATATGTGATACGGATATCATTTTTGAGTGATTCCATTGCCCGGAAGATACGCTGGATGGTTTCCTTTCCTCCCATGTCCTGCGGGTGTGCCTTGCCTGCATAGATCACCTGAAACGGGCCGACCCTTGATGCTATGTGCCTGAGCCTTTCAATGTCCGTAAAGAGCAGATCCAGCCGCTTGTAGGAGGCGGCGCGCCGGGCAAAGCAGACTGTCAGCACATCCGAGTCCATTCCCGCGCCGGTCTCATTGTTCACATGCCGCAGCATCTCATCCTTGGCCCGCATGTGTGCCTGCCATATCTCTTCCGCCGCTATGCTCAATGCATAGCGCAGGGTGAAATTGTCCTGCCGCCAGCCGGGTATATGGCGGTCGTAAAGCTCCTGGAAGGGGCCGGATACCCAGTTGGCCGCATGGACGCCATTTGTAATGGCATCGATCTTATAGGCGGAAAACATCAGGCTTGAAACCTCACCGTGTTTTTTGGCCACACCGTTGACATAGTGACTCAGATTCAGGGCGAGATAGGTCATGTTGATGTTGCTGCCGCCCATGAACACAGGGGCCATCTCGGAGATGTCCATATGCTGTTTGGTAATATGGTTTGCCAGGTCTATGCAGAATACCTCTTTCATATCCAGAAACTCCTTCCGGTGGATGAAAACCCGGTCGAACAAATCCATGGGGAACTGATCGTGCCCCGCAGGGACCGGCGTATGCGTGGTAAATACGCACTTCTTCCTCACATACTCTATATCATCGCTGCTGATGGACTGCCTGCCCGCTTTCTGTGCCTCTTCATACAGCAGCTCCAGCGTGAGGAAGGCGGCATGTCCCTCGTTCATGTGAAACCGCCTGATATCCTCGTAACCGAGGGCGCGGAGCATCCTGAGACCGCCGATACCAAGGACCACCTCCTGGCAGAACCTGTAATGCTGGTCCCCGCCGTACAGGAAGTGTGTGAGTTCCCTGTCCCATGCGGCATTTTCCGGAAGGTCGGTATCCAGCAGGTATACCGGTACCTTGAAGCCGCCTGCCCCGGTGATTTCATGCCTCCATGCACGGAGGTGAACCGTCCGGTCTTCTATGATTACGGATGCCCTTGCAGGCATCTCCTCCAGGACGTCTTCCACGGTCCATTCCACAGGCTCTTCCGTCTGCCGGCCGGCGGCATCCAGATGCTGAAGGAAATATCCCTTCCTGTGAATGAGAGTAACGGCGACCACCGGCACCTTGAGATCAGCGGCGGAGCGTATGGTATCGCCTGCGAGTACGCCGAGACCGCCGCTGTACGTGGGTATCCCCTCTTCAAGGGCGATCTCCATTGAAAAATAGGCTATGCTTCTGTCATTCATTGCATTTTCTCCTCTCCGGCTTTCCGGTACGGTTTCCTGTCCGCGCCAAACCTTCTGTTTCATACTGCACCCTGTTCCTCATCTTTTAACCATACACTTGCATGGCAATATCACCGGCGGGACAGGAGAGCTTGAGGTTTTACGGGAGACTCTCATGTCCGTTTATGCCACATATTGAGGTAAATTAAATGATACCTGTCACATGCTGAAAGATGCAGCGGTTAATAACGCCTGTGTCTATGGGTTATCTAAACACTTTTCCCGGGGTCTGACTATGATATAAATCATAAGAAGTGCTTTTCTGCATCAAAATGCTGGCAGGGGGAACAGATAAACCTGCCGGGAAAGTTGCGGCTCCGCCTTTCTTTAAAAATCAATCCTTGTCTTAAGGTAAAGCTGATCTCTGTCCTTCCATCCACCGAAAAGGGTCCCGATCCTGCCATCCAGCAAAAAGGCGCCTGCAGTAATCTTCAGATTATCGGCAGGGTGATAACTTATCTCGGGGAAAACCCCCGTCCCATAGCTGTCTTTGATGTTCCGTCCTATTTCTTTCACTTCTAAAGCTCCAGCGAGAGACAGCTTGAGATCATCGTTCGGGAATTTCCTTTCAAGGGTACCCATAAGATAGTCATGCAGGTTGCCGCTGCCTCTCTCGGTGGTAAAGCCGTGCACATACTGTATTTCCAGATATGTACTGTTTCTGAACGTGTAATCCATACCAAAAGTATATTTCAGATACGGATTACCGGAGAGAACAATCTCGGGACCTGATCTTATCTCCTCGGGGTAGAACAGCGCCATCTCACCCCACAGGCCGACGGAACGAAATTCTCCCGCAAAATCAAAGCCGAGCGCCTGCATTTCAGGGTAGCCCATCTTAGTACCGCCGGAGTCATTAACTTCAATGGGAATATCATCAAAACCGTTAAAATAACTCATGGAATAATCCAGATTAAGGGCGACGCCTGAAAGTTTCAGGGCAAACGAACCGTTCTGCAGATTTCTTGCAGGCAGATCTATCCTGTCCGGTGTACGGCCCAGGAGAGACCGGATTCCTCCCCTGCGAAAAAGGGCAGGTTCAAAAACAGGCATCCACACACCTGTCACAGTGTAATCTCCCAGGTAATAATCACCTTTGAGGGCCAGGGACGGTGTCTTTGCTCCAAAGTCAAGAAAATCTGTCAAATCATCAGGGTTCAGATTGTCTGTGGGATTGAATTTGTCTGCTGTGCCCCAGGCGATCCTCTGCCTGCCTATCTTTACATCCAGATTGTCCAGGACAAGGCGGGTGATCTCAAGATATGCCTCCCGGAAAAGAAAATCGACGGGATAATCGCTTTCTATTGTATCAACGGGGGGCAGGTCATTGAGTTCAGGAAAATCATAATACCTGATCTCCAGGCTGATTAAAGAGAACACATCGACGCTCAGGTCGGATTTTGCTTCAAATCTCAACCTCCCGTATGTATCTCCGTTGGATACCCCGTCACTTATGTTGAGGTGTTTGTCCATTTCAAGAAAACCTCCCGTCTCTATCCCTTCACCGCTGCCTTCCGCGGCAAGAAAAAGGAAGGGGACAGATAAAACCGCTAAAATGATTAAACTCTGCTTCAACGTCCCTGCCTCTTCAGGTTTCTCTCGGTAAAGAAACGATCCGCAAGGCCGCTGTCGTGTTTGATCTCCACCACCTCCAGGACCGTCCGGTGTGCTGTCTTCAGCGTTTCCATGGTCATCTTCATAGGGAACCAATAACCATCCACCTTTTTTATATTCCCCGAGGTGAGTACCTTGATCAATTTCCCCCCAGGGGAATAGTACTCGGTCTTGGTAAGGATAAACGTTTCTTTATCCACCCACACCTTTTGTCTGGAATAACTGACATCAGCCCCGGGACGGGGTCTGAGATCAAGGATATACTGACCGGGCCCTTCCTTCCCCTGTGCCTGTTGAAGGGTCGCCAGGTAGTCATCGGTATATCTGGTCTCCGCCATGTCTTCATAGGAAAAGTCCGTGCCCATAAAATTTTCGTTCTTGATGTGAGAGGCAATCCTCCGGACCTTTCGGAAGGCCGGCAGGTAGAGATACATCCTGTCTTCAGAGAGGGAAAGGAAGCCCACACCTTTGACATCGGCAGGAGACAGAAATATTACCAGTCTTTTATCGTTCCCCTTCTGATAGAACCTGATGGTTCGCACCTTGGCGGAACCGTCCGCCTTAATAAGTATCATCTTTTCCGTAGCGGTCCTGTCCCGAGGGGCGTTCATGGCCTCTTCCGCCTTCTTCAGTATCTCATTCCCGGTCAGGGCAAGGGCGTTCTCAGCCACCAAGGAAAATAAAACCGCCGCTAATAAGCTCATGCTCAATTTCTTCATCTCATTTCCTCCTCAAAAACTCAGGTTTAATCCAGAGGATAACCGCGGGCAGGACCGTGAAAGTAAACAAGGCGCTTAAGAGCACCGTAAGAGCCACCAGTCCTCCCAGCCTCCTGATGTGCTGCCCCCCCGCTAAAAGGAGAACCGCAAACCCCAAACCTACGGTAAGGGCATTTATGAGGATAGCCACACCGGTGGTGGAGAAGGTCTTCTTAAGGGCCTTGAGTTCGTTTCCTAAGCGGGAAAATTCCCGCTTGAAGCAGGACATAAAATGGACATCGGTATCTATCCCCAGACCGATGGCAACGGAGGCAATCATGGCCGTGAAGGAATCCAGACTTATCTTGAAGTAACCCATCACAGCGAAGTTAACCAGGATGGTCAAGCTGATAGGAATAATACCCGTAATCCCTGCCGCCGGGGAGCGGAATATAAACGCCAGGGTAATGGCTACCAATATCAAGGCAATAAAGAGACTGAACACCTGTGTGGGCACCAACTCTTCCTCCATCTTCTTTATCACTGCGGCGAGACCGGTGTTCTCAAAGGAGACGGCAAGCTCCCGGACTTTAGCAGAGACGGGAATTGCCGGAAGGCGCCGGTATTCGCCCATACTCAAGGCGACCAGGTTCTCGTTCATCTCCCAGAGGTCGCCTTTAAGATCACGCAGAAGGTCCCTGACCCGGTCGGAATCCGGTGGGAGGAGCCTCCTGATTTTCCCGAGGGCCGAGGTCACCCGTATCTCGCCTACCGCCTCACTGACCACCACCTCCAGCGACTGAGCCAGTGCCTTCAGGTCCTCCGGTGCCGCCTGTTTAATTGCGGATTGGGCCAGGGTTAAAATCTCCGCCTCCCCTATACCGGCATTCCTCCCAAGTCTCTCGACAATGTCCCCCGCCATTGCCGCAGCTTCTGCCGGCGGGATTGCTTCTATCTCGGCCTCATTACTCAAGAGATATTCCTCCACCTTCCTTCGGACCCTTACGTAACCATCTCGGGTTAATTCTTTCTCCGAAAGGGCGGTTCCCACTATTGAGCCGAGTCGCTCTCTTTCAACCTCCATCCGCCTTCTCTTCATGTCCAGGAGGAGGTTATCGGTAATCCTTTTACGGCGTATCTTGAAGACGGCTTCCCCGGCTTCAGGGAAGATACTGCCTGTCTCGACCACTACCAGCTTTTCGGGAAGTGACCCTATGAAGGCATTTATCGCATCTACGGCCTCGGCCATCGTCGCCGTATGCCATGTATCCACCTTGGCCTGGATCAATGCCTCGGTATCATCCTCTTTAACAAGCTGCTTTAATATATCTTCGCCTTCAAGCAGAAACCGCAGGTTGGCTACCCCTTCTTTGGTTTCGGGTACCACATAGCGGTCATTAAGCACATTGTTCATCTCGCTGATAACGCCGGCTATGGAGTGGGTCTCGCCAACGGAAGGCACTGTTTCCAGGTAACGCTCCAAGTACCTCATTGCCTTCAGGGTAAAAGGGTCGTTGATATCACCTCCCACTAATACCTGCACCGGCAAGGTACCTCCGAAATCCCGTCTCAGGAGCATCTCCGCATGATAGGGCTTGCTGCCTTTCTGGAGACAGAGCGACCAGTCCACATCCTTTTCAATACGGGGTATTGCTGTTGCAGCAGCAATTACGATCAGGCCCGAGAAGATAAGTATGGCTTTTTTATGATTAAAGACCAATTCCGCCACGTGCTGTAAAACAAAGAACTCTTTTGGCGGCCCGGCCTTGTCCCTGCCTTTTCCCTTGGGGCGTGAGAAAACCAGAAGAGCGGGGAAGAGGAGAAAGGTTGCCACCAGGGCCAGAAGCACCCCCAGCGCAGTCACTATGCCAAACTGCCTGATAATGGAAAAGTTTGAGCTCAGCAAGGATAAAAAGCCAATCATGGTGGTAAAGGTGGTGATGATAAGAGGAGTGCTTAACTCTAAAAAGGTCTCTTTAATTGCCGGTGCCGGCTCTTGTCCTACCCCCCGTTTTTCATAGTACCGGCGCATTATGTGGATACCGTCGGCGCTGGCCATGGCGATGAGGATAATCGGCACCAGCCCGGTTAGCAGATTCAAGGAGAGATTAAATACGGTCATCAACCCTATAGTCCAGACAACGCTTAAAGACACCACCACCATCGGAAGAAAGACCCCTCCGGCCTTGCGGAAGCTCATGAAGAGTATAACCAACATCAGAAGAATCATGAGCGGGTCCAACAGCTTCAGATTATTGACGATAAGCAAGGTCATGTTATACATCAGGAAAGGCATGCCGCCGTAGGAAATCCGTTCCGGACGGGGGGCGATGGTCCCGGTGAGCCGCCCTATTTCTTTGGTTACCGCAAATTCGGATACTCCCTGCTTGAGGCGGACGACGATGACGGTTGATTTCCCGTCTTCCGAGACCAGTTTCTTAACATACATCTCCTTGGAGAGGACGTAATCCCTGAGCTTTTTAAGGTCCTCCTCGTTCTGCGGGATTTTTCCTCTCCGGATAAGCCTGCCCACTTCCAGTCCCCATTCCGTCTCCCTGAAATCGAGCACATTTGCGAGGCTGGTAACATAGGCAACCCCGTCCAGCTCCTCATACGCGGCCGTGAGGTTCTGAATCAACTTCAGTGTCCGCGGAGTGAAGACATCATCTTCAATAAGCACGAGAGCCATTGATTTGGAGGCATATTCTTTTCCGATATAGTTGAACTGCCGGACCAGGGGATCATCCTGCCTGAGATAAGTCGTGAAATCGGCATTCAGGCGGACCCTGAGCATCTCATACCCGAGCACCAGGGTAAGAATCGCAAGCAGTGCAATCACTACACCCCTGCAGCGGATAATAGTATCTGTTAACTTTTTCATTTGGACGGGATGTACAGGATTTATAATGTTACCCTTACAGTTCCGTTAAATTATCGACCGCTGGGCAGGTGAGCCTGAGGGTTTTACGGCAGGTTCTTCTGCCCGATTATGCAGCACCGCCCGGAAAATTCAATCAACCGAATTCTCCTTACAGGGCATCCATGATTGCGTTGACCGCATCTGCCCTGTTTAAGGTATAAAAATGCAAATATCTTATCCCGCTTTCCAGAAGGTCTTTGCACTGTTTTACGGTTATCTCCAGCCCTGCTTTCTTCATATCTTCCGGGCTGTCAGCAAGGTTTGACATCCTCTCCTCTATTTCTTCCGGGATGGTTGCCCGGCAGAAGGATGCAAATTTTTTTATTTTTGCAAAGTCGGTAATCGGCATAATACCGGGAAGTATCGGGATGTCGATTCCTTTCTGCCGCGCCCTGTCAAGGAAATCATAGAAGTAACGGTTATCAAAAAACATCTGGGTTATGGCAAAATCTGCTCCTTCATCAACCTTCATCTTCGTATATTCAAGGTCAGCTTCAAGTGAGGGTGCCTCCTGATGTCCCTCGGGATAAACTGCTACTGCGATACCGAAGCGCTCATATTTCTTGATAAATCTGACGAGATCTCTCGCGTAATGGAATTCGCTTTTTGTGAAATCAAAACCTTCCACATCCTGCGGTGGGTCACCCCTGAGGGCGAGGATGTTGTCAATACCGTGTTCAATATACTCTTTCAGGAGTATATCCATCGCCTCTCTGGTGGCACCGATACATGTAAGATGCGACATTAAATTGAGGTCCGTCTCCTCTTTCAACAAATAAAGGGTCTTTTTCGTCCTGTCCTGGGTGCTTCCACCCGCACCATAGGTTACGGATACATACATCGGTGAGTATTTACTCAAGGTCTGTGCTACTTGCAGAAGCTCTCTCCTTCCCTCCCCGGTTCCGGGAGGAAAGAATTCAAACGAAATACCCATGTCCTTGCTTTTAAGTATGTCTCCTATATTCATTATTTATATTCCTTAAACTACATTTCCTTCCTCATCTTTTTTAAATACGGCATCCATGCCTTTCTCCCATCGTGGAAAAAACATCGGAACCTTTTTCGCATATGCCCTGTACTCATCCCCGAACTTCCGTATCATCACCTTTTCCTCTTTTCGCGCGAGGGTATAATAGGCGATGACGATCACCGGAAACAGTGCCAATGTGGGGATAGTGGGCCAGTGTATCAACTGCCCGAAGATTGCCAGGTATATGCCCGTATACTGGGGATGCCGCATGTACCTGTAGATGCCGTATGTGACAAGCCTGTCCTCTTTCCTGACATCGTATATCTGCTTCCAGCCCCTGATAATAAAGGAAAGTCCTATGAGTATGAAGGTATAACCCACCAGCATCTCCAGCATGGCCATGCCCGTGCCCCCTCCGAAGAGGGATGTCCACAGATGGCCCTTGACATGAAGCCACGGTATGTCGTAGCCCAGGAAGGTGGTCAGGAGATATATGGTCAGAGGGAAGCCGTACATCTCCGCATAAAGGGCGATGATAAACGCCTGGATTAATCCGGCATTGCGCCATTCCTTGAAGCTTTTAGGAGCCAGATACCTGAAGATAACCCACGAGACGATAACCACCATAATAATGGTGATGATCCATGTGCCCCCCAATGCCGGTTGGCCGTCCTTCATAAAAAATCCCTTCAATTTTTATAGAGCCCGGGGTTATCGATGTCCTTTGAATTTCACTCACGCTTGAAAGATACAAGGGATAACACCTGTGTCTGGGATTATATAAACACTTTTTCAAAAACTTGACTATGATATAAATCATAAAGGAACAAGCTTCATCCCTGTTCCCCTAAGCATACTGTTGCGTTTGTATGAAAATATTGTCTGCCGGAAAGAGTCGAGGCAGATGTTCAGGATTCAACGGTTATAAGATGATGGGATTATCGCAGAGGGTGCACGGGGAAGGGAGAAAGCTTTTCCGGTATACCGTTGCAGCCGGGGAGTGGAAACGTCAAGGCTGAAAAAGACCGGCATTTCCTGCATCCCGGTAAATACGATCGATATCCTTGTCAGGAATCGTGCTGCATTTACCAGCCGAGAGGATGAACACTTGCGCGGCTTCGTTAATCTCTTCTGCAATATTCAGGGCCTGCCTCATGTCCGCCCCAACGGTAATCAATCCGTGATTCTGAAGCAGCAGCGCCATCGTATTTGAACCTGTAAAATGCTGTGCCACAGCATCGGCCAATTCCGGCGACCCCGGGACGTGAAACGGCAACATGGCAAGGGGATAGGCAAAGAAACAAAAGCCGGGTGTCAAGGGAGGCAAGCTGTTGTCACCGGCGGTCATTTTCGTTGATGCAGCAATTAAATATACGCCGTGAACATGACAGACAACACTTACATCATTTCTTGCTTCGAAAATACGGGAGTGCATTAAAAACTCCCTGGTAGGCCGGCCCTTACCCCCTGCTACTTCACCATCCGGTTTGACAAGGACGATGTCGCTGATTGTCATATCCCTCAGAGACAACCCGGATGGTGTCGTCATGATTATATCACCATATCTCACCGATACATTTCCGCCAACGCCACATGTCAAATTTCTATTGTAGAGCAGCCGGCACAATTCAACAAACGATTCCCGTGTTGCTTTTTTACTTAACATATCTATCACCTCTTGTTCAGGTTTTCTTATGATTTTGTCAGTCTTATATTATAACCACCGGGCAGTGTCGCCGTTTATTTATCTTAACCTTAATGTGGCATACATGGCAGGAGAGCCTGCCGTAAAACCTTTATAAAGCGATGGGATATCGGAAGTTTAACAGAGGGTGCAGGGTGCAGTTGTCAGGGTGCAGAAAGAAACAAGTCCCCCCCTCCCTTTGGGAGGGGGCTGGCTGTTACCCCTGAAGGAATCGCAGATAAAGCTTTTCCGGCAGGCCCTCCTGCCCGCAGGTTTTTATGCCACTGTAAGGTTAACCATAATATTGCATAAATGGGTCTGTTGCCGCACGCTTACAAAACGCTTGACAGGTGAAATGAAAAGTTGTAGGATTTTATTCAACAGGGGGGCATTATAGTGCCTTGAATGTTGCACCCGGCAGGAGAGGCCCTTATAAAACCTCCTTCTGCCCGCCAGCAATATTTTATTCCACTGTAAGGCAATCACTCGATAATGGGTGGTGACATGCCCGGAACCCGGGGGATTAAACAGCAGACAAAAAAACGGAAAGAAAGGAGGAGAAAAGATGAGAAAATCAACGGCATTGTTGGCAGTATTTTTTATATTTATTGGAGCGGGAGCCAGCTTCGCAAAGCCCCCGCAGTTGCAAAGGCATTCATTGGAAATAGCCCCCCAGGTATCGCATATCAGATATAAGGAACCGCAGGTGATGGAAGAGAAAGGTGTCATGTACGGCATAGGGGGCTCCTATGCTTATCACAACAAAGTCATGCTGAAGATACAGGCCGGATACAGCCTCGGACAGTTGGACTACAAGAACTCCGGGACCATTGATAATATAGACAATTACATGATTGAACTCAGGGGACTGGGAGGATACGATATCCCTGTATCAAAGGCAACCGTACTTACACCTTACATAGGCCTGGGCTACAGATACTTGAATGACGACTCAAGCGGAAAGATTTCATCAACAGGGGCGTACGGTTATGAGAGAGAATCAACATACTACTACAGTCCGATAGGAATCGAGAGCGTTACTCAATTGAATAGCGCGTGGTCTGTCGGTCTGACGGTAGAGTATGACCTTTTCTGGGAGGGAAAACAGAAGAGCCATCTCAGTGATGTTAACGCCAGCTTTTCTGATCTTAAAAACGACCAGCATCAGGGTTATGGCTGGAGAGGCTCTGTAAGTCTCCGGAAAAAAGGCAAGAAGGTAAGTTTCGTGATGGAACCCTTCGTAAAATACTGGAACATCGCGAAATCAGAAAGATCGTTCATTACTGTTTCAGGTTCCATTTGGGGATACGGCTGGGAACCGGAAAACAATTCCACGGAATTCGGCATCAAGCTTGCGGCAATATTTTAACTTAACCTTAATGTTGCATAAGCGGGCAGAGGAGTCTGCCCCGTCGGTGGTATTTTATGCCATTGTAAGGTTAATCTGAATGTGGCATACATGGAAGAAAGGAGTTCTTGATGGCAAGAATCGGCATATTGACCTGTTCCAATGCAACGCAGGACCTCGGATGTTCCTCTGCGAGTTGCCTTGCTGATCTGCGCAAGCGCGCGGGGGCGTTTGCAAAGTACCCTTCCGGGGAGCCTCTTGACCTGGTGGGGATCATCAATTGTCCGGGGTGTCCGACACTGACCGGTGCAGACAAGTTGCTTCAGCGGATAAGGGGGATTACTGAATTCGGGGTTGATGCCATACATTTTACGTACTGTATAAAGGCCCTTTGCCCTTTCACCGGGAAATACAGGAAGGCGCTTGCTGAGGCGTTTCCTGACATTAAGGTGGTGGTCGGCACGCATAAGAGCCGCCTTACAGAAGAGGAGTTCCGCGGGAGGGTGAAAAGGCTCTTCTGCCAGGATAAAAAGATCATGGCGGACATGGTTCTGAAGAAAAAGTGATAATAAAATAACGCGTGGAAATCTTCACCTTAATGTTGCATAAACGCACATGAGGCCTACCTGAAACCTTTATAAAGCGATAGGATACCGGGAACAAGTCTTTATTTCCAGGCTCTCCTGCCCCCGCCGCCGGTATTTTTATGCCACTGTAAGGTAGTGTTAATAATGCGTTCTTCTCGGGGGAGAAAGTGGTTTGAAAACCTGATGATTGACATCATGCTGTATATTAGGCATAATGTACCGAGGAGGGTATTATGGCAACCAAGATACACAGAACGCAGATCTACCTTAAAGAGGAACAGTACCAGTATCTCCGGCAACAGGCAGAGAGAAAAAAGGCGAGCATCGCCGAGATAGTACGTGAAATGATTGATGAACGCCTGCCTAAGGAAAAAGACTATGAAGACAATCCACTCTTTTCCCTGGGAAAGGATGGTTTTTCCATGGGCAGGAGGAAAGGTTCCGTAATGCATGACGATCATATCTACAGGCGCAGGAAATGAATATCCCCCGGGACATCTTCATAGACACAAGCGCCTTTATAGCAATGCGCGTAAGCGATGATGTCAACCACAAAAAGGCCCAAAGATTCTTAAAGACAATCAAAGAAAAGAAGCTCAGGTTGCATACGACCAACTTTGTGCTGGATGAGGTTTACACATATTTCTGCAAGGTGCATGAGGTAGCCGTTGAAATGGCGGAGCTTATAATGGACAACCCCTTGATTGCACTGCACAGAGTTTCTGTTGATGATGAAGACAGGGCATGGGAGATATTGAAAGACTTTAAAGATAAAAAGTTTTCATACACTGATGCCGTAAGTTTCGCCGCTATGCAACGACTCGGACTGAAAACAGTATTTGCCTTTGACGAGCATTTCAGCCAATACGGTAAATTTATACTGGTACCATAGAAGGGTTGGTAAAGAATATACCTTAATGTTGCATAAACGGGCAGAGGACTCTGCCGGAAAACCTTTATAAAGCGATAAGATATTGGAAATATGCTCTTGTTGCAGGAAATAACGGGAAAAAGGCCGTTCTGCGTGTCGGTTAACCGTGTCCGT
>JAADFS010000295.1 GCA_013152795.1 Deferribacteres bacterium | reverse complement strand
CTCCTGCCCCTCATCCGCATGGCAAGGGAGACCGTGGCAACTTCATCCATTATCGCGGGGATGAACCTGAGGGCGGTCACGGTCATAAAGGCAAGCACGTACGGCACCCTCAACCGTACCATGCCCGAGAGCATCTTGCCGCTGTCCGTGCTCCAGCAGAAGACGAATCCATAGACCATCATTGATGCAAAACGCAGTGACTGTACGGCACCGTAACGGAACCCCTCACGGTAGATGTTTATATCCCCTGTCCACCCGCCTATCAGGGGGGTGTCCGCGTTTACAATGTTTACGAGCACGGTCCGCGGCTCTTCATAGTAGAAGACGGACTGGGAAAACATCGTACCCCAGACCGTCAGGACAACGAGAATGAGCAGCATCCGCACTTTGCGCCATTCCACCCGCTCCACGGCAACAAGGAGCCATGACAGGGAAAAAAGCACGAGAAGGGGGGCCGTGTTTTCAAGTATCACTGAAAAGACGGATATGCACAGCAGGCAGAGTATCTTTACACGCGGGTCAAGGCGGGCAAGGACGCCCTGCCTTCCTCCTGCGCGGCTGAAACCGCCGGTCCCGTAAATCATCTATCCATCCTCCCATTTCAGCCTGTCGCTGAACCGCCGGCCTGTAAAGGTCGCTGCAGATGTATAGAGCAGGCTGTTGATTATGACGTTCAGATAGATATACCAGTCGGCGAAATAGAGCCTGTAGAGTACCATATGCAGGTAGAGCCCTGTCAGTGTTATAAATGCATCCGCAAGGGAGAGGCATACCGCAAGATAAAGGACGGAACCGGTGTTCCATTTGAACCCCTCCCCCCTGCGCGTCAGGCCCGACACATAAAAGGCCGCCTCTTTTGCGACAATGCCCGTGCCTGTAAACAGTATGTCCGCCAACTGGAAACCGCCGAACATGATGCCGTTCAGCATGTAACGGACGAGTGTTGCGAATGTCACCGTTCCCGGCCGGGGAAGCAGCCTCACAAGGGACACGAGAAGGGTCCAGTACAGCAGGGAGGAGAAAAACCCCGTGATAAAGACGCTGAAAGGCCCCATTACCGCGGAGACGAATGACCCGAATATGCGGACAGGGACGTTCGAGACCACGAATGTCATTGCACCGTACAGGGAGATAATCACCAGCCACCTGACCTTCATGCGCGCCACTATCTTTTTGAACCTGATTATAAAGACCAGTGTGGCGGTCAGGCTCAGAAACACCGCAATCAGGGTGAATGTCCATGCAGTCAGGTTCATGGATGTGACATATAGCGGGAACTCATACTCCGCAACAGGAGAGACCGTGCCCATCATGATGAGCCTCACCACCCTGCGGTATTCTCCGGGCAGGGGGTCGGATGTCACGTAGACAGGCAGCACCACCCTTGTCTTTTCTCCGGGCGGCAGCACGGCCGTCACAGTGACTGCCGCGTCTTTTGTCCCGCCTGTCATTGAGTCGGGCGGTCTGAATGCCGCGGGCACGATGTCGCGGTCCCTGTAATATACGGCGGAATTAATGAGCAGTGCAATGCTGCCCGTACCGGTGTTCTCAAGGACAAGTCCCTGGTATGTAAAGGGATGGGTATAGTCAATATATTTGGGCTCAATGCCGAAGAACCGGCCGAGTTTTTTGAACACACGCGGCTGGATGTAGAGTGTATCCGCTGCATACTGCCGGAGGGCTATGCCCTGGATGCCGGCAGGCATTGACACCCTGATAAGCCTTATCGTATCAGCCAGTGATTCCTTTCCGACCACTTTAACCGTCACGGCCCTGCTGAACAGGGACTCCCTGCCGTCCGCTCCCCTGAGCGTGACCTCGGCCCGGAGGCGGTATTCCCCTTTATCCGGCATACGTATGCTGAACGGCATGTAGAATCTTTCATACGCAACAGAGAGGGTTGTCCTGAAGTGTATGACCGTCCCTCTCTCATCGTAGGTTGTTTTTGTGTCCCGGTTCTGCGGAAAGGCAGTGAGCTTCACCCCTGCGGGGATAATGACCCTGCCCGTGACAGTGCGTTCCCCCTGCCGGTATGCAGTGACAATCAGGGCCGATGTCAGCTCGTTGTTCTCAATGGCCGTGCCCGGGGCCGCGGTTTGCTTCTCAAATATCGCGGGGGACGTCAACCCTGCCATTGATGTGAACGGCACCGATAACTGAACACCGGCGGTGTAGTCGTGGGCAGGGGCGCTTTTTTCAACCACTATGGTTCCCTCCTCAGTGGAGACCGTAAAGGTATAATCCCTCCCTGCCTCCCAGTCAAACACAAGCCACAGCCTTTCCTTTTCCACACCGCCGCTCTTGCGTGAGACTATCACACCTTCCCTGCCCTCGACCCTGACATGCCTGAGCCTTGCAGGGTAGGGCAGGGTGAGCCATGCGCCGTCAGGGACGAATTCCACATCCGCACCGCGCACTGCTCCGGGTGATGCATGAAAATACCATGCAGTAACGCCCGTGCCTGCAAGCAATATGAGAATGCCCGCCATGAAAAATCTCCCGCCCTTTTTCATCAGTGGATTATATGCACCCGGTAGCTTCCCTTTTGGATGCCATTTTCATCCGCAAACGGCACCTCCACGAGCGCAATATACCTGCCGTCTTCAGAGATATCCGCCATGAAAAATACAGGGCCTTCAGTGGGATAGAGATAGACCGGTTTGCCTGTTTCCGGCCCCCTGCCTGATGTATCAAAGAGCGTGACTCCGAAGGTTGATGTCCGGCCGCCCCTGCGGGAGCCCGCCATCCCTGCGAGGGCGTTTACGGTGAAGAGCCACCTGCTGTCCCCGGAGAGATAGATGCCCTGCATGGAGCCGTAGGACTTCCACTTCCATCTCAGCCTGCCGTCAAGGCCGAATGCATAAAGCTGTCCGGCAGCGGGATGAGGCGCGGGTTTGCGTACCTTGCCCTTTACCGCGCCCGAGGGTATGGATGTGCCGGGCAGGACAAAATAGACCTCTTCCCTGCCGGCCCCGGCATAACTCACAGGTGATGAGACGGGTATATCACCTATCAGCACAGGCGTGCCGATCTCCTTCACCCACAGGGGACTGTTCTGCGGGAAGCGCCTGCCCTTCACACTTACGGCCCTCCGTGTATCAAAGAACATGCCCCTGCCGTCATTAAGCCCGATGACCGCATACCTGCCGTCTGCCGAGAGGGCCACACCCTGCCAGGCAGTGGCCCTCTCGTAATAGGGCCTCAGGGGCGGCACCCTGTACTCCCACAGGACTGCTCCGGTGTCTCCGCTGAGGCAATACAGTGTGCCGTTTTCATATACGGGATCACTCTGCCCGGGTGGACGCCATGTGGATGTCAGGAGCAGGAGCCTGCCGCCGTCATCCGATATGTCAAACCAGGTGAGGCCGTAAGGAAGCGTCCTGTCCGCGGGCCACCGCCACTTTATCCTGCCGGTCCTGCCGTCAAACCGGTAGACCATGCACCTGTAACGCCTCCTGCCCTCAATATCCCAGCCATGGGTGCCGACAATGACCACGTCACCTCCGGGAAGCACCTTCAAACGGTAGACACCCGGAAATTTATAAACCGCGTAACGGTCATTCTCCCTCTCGGGCCTTGATGTCTCTATGTCGTCGGCCAGGCGGTATTTCCAGAGTTCCGTGCCTGTCATTGCATCAAGACAGTAGATATACCCGTCAGGCGACTGCTCGCCCGCATATAACACCCTTTGGCCGTCTATCTTCCCCCATCCGATACGCTTGACCATGCCCTCGGCGATCTTCTTTGACAGGATGACCCTGCCGGTCTTAACATCAACCACCCTGAGATAGCCGTGAAAACTGCCGATTGCAAGGTACCTGTTGTCTCCGGAGAATTTCACAAATGTATCGGGTGCTGTCCCCTGGTCAATGCTGAAGGGGATGACATCCTCGAGTTGCACCCTGTGAATCAGCATCGGCGAGGGCTTAAGCGGCGCGGTGACCTCCACCGCAGAACGGGAATCCCTGTTACGGGCCTCCACGCTGTATTTTTCACCGGCGCTCCATTCAACGGGAAGGAACAGTTTGTCACCCCCGAAAAGGACGGCTCCTTTATCCTCCACGCCCTTTTGCCACCTGAAGACCACTGTCCCTTCTGAAAGCACTGTAGCAGTTGTGATGCCGGGCAGCTCCACTGCAAGCCCGCCGCGCACAAAGTATGCCTGCATCCGGGCCTCTTTCTTCATACACCCCGGCACAACAAAGAGCAGTACGAGCATGCACAGTAAAACCCTACGCATCCGTCCTCTCCTCAACATCCCCCTCTATATCGAGATATGCCTCCTCGAGCCTCTTTTTCATCTCCTCAGGGGCATTCCACATGCCGCGGCTGACCGCCTCAAGAAGCCGCTCGGTGATGTTCTGCAGGGCATGGGGGTTTACCTCCTTGAACCACTGCCGCATCTTCTCATCCAGGGCATACTTTTCAGACAGGGCTTCATACATCCAGTCCTCCATCACGTCAGAGGTGGCATCCCAGTGGAATGAAATATCCACTGCCCTTGAAAGGTCGCCCGCCCCCTTGTAGCCGTGGCGCATGAGTCCCTCCATCCAGTTGGGATTGAGAATCTTTGAGCGGAAGATGTGTTTTGTCTCCTGCTGAAGGCTCCGGTATTTGACACGGTCAGGGTCGGATGCGTCTCCTGAATATGCCCTCGGATAATCCCCGGATGCCGCCTTTACGGCTGCAACAAAGCCGCCGAAGTAGGCATTGAAGTCATCCGAAGAGAACAGGTCGTACTCCCGTGAGTCCTCGTTTTTCACCACGAGGCTGATGTCCGAAAGCCTCCTGCGGAATGTATCCCTCCTGTCTTTTCCATAGACCCCCTTGCCGTAGGCATAGCCGCCCCATGTGATATAGACTTCCCCGAGATCCTCACTCTTCTCCCATGCCTTTGCATCAATCGCCGCGGGGATGCCTGCGCCGTAGGCGCCCGGCGGGTCGCTGAAGACACGGAATGATGCCTCACGCAGGGCCTCTTCAGGGTCAATGCCGCGTTTGACAAGCTCTTCAGCCTCTGTCTGTACGTGTTTTCTTAAGAAATTCTTCTCAACAGGCTCTTTGAGAGCAGCCGCCATTGCCACGGCCTCATCAAGCAGTTCCATGAGGTTGGGAAAGGAGTCCCTGAAAAAACCCGATGTCCTGAAGGTCACATCCACACGCGGGAATTTCAATTCCCGCGCAGGGATAACCTCAAGCCCTTCAATGCGCCCGTTCCTTTCATTCCATACAGGCTTCACACCCATGAGATAAAACGCCTCAGCAATGTCCTCCCCCATTGTGCGCATGGTCGGGCTGCCCCAGATGACCATGCCGATGCTCTCCGGGGGCCTGCCTGTATCATTCATATGTCTCTCCACCAGTGCGTCTCCGAGGGCCTTCCCTGTGGCCCAGGCAGTGGGGGAGGGAATCCTGAAGGGGTCGACCGAGAAGAAATTCCTTCCCGTGGGCAGGATGTCCACCATGCCCCGGGTGGGTGCGCCGCTGCCGCCGGGAAGCACATGCCTCCCTGAAAGGGCGGCGGATACTGCGTCTGTCTCCCCGGTGGTCTGCCGGAGTCTGGGCAGCACAACGTCCCTGATGAATTCCACCACCCTGCTCACCTCATGGCTTTCATCCGCCAGGGCGGGCCTGCCGCCCTCTGTTACAGCCCTTGCTGTTTCCAGGGCCGCCCTGTGTATCTCTGTTATTGCAACGGCATTGGTGGGAAAACGGCCCGTGGGGTCTGCCTCTGCCCTGTGCCGGAGGAGACGGTCATAATCGTATCCCCACAGCCTTGCAATCGCCTCCCTCAGGGAGGGGACATCCCCGTTTTTGATCCGCACCAGTTGCGTGATGAGCTCTGCGAGCCTTTCTCCCTCAGGCACGATACCCATTATGTGCAGGCCGTCATTGACGGCAGTGTCCGCCACCTCGGAGATGTACGAATGCAGCCGCTCCACAAAGCCGTCAAAGTCCGACAATGCCTCATCCTCGGAGACCTCTACATCGGAGTGAAGATTCTCTCCTGCGGCGAGTTGCCATATCTCCTTCCTGAGCACGGGCAGCCTTTCAGGGTTCATTGATTTTGTCTGGATGTACTCGAGTATCTTTGCATCAACCTTTTCCAGTTCCTCATACCTGCCGGCATTGGTCATAACAGGGATCAGGTGGTCGACTATACAGGCATAGGAGCGGCGCTTTGCCTGTGTCCCCTCACCGGGGTCATTGATGATATACGGATAGATGTTCGGCAGGTCCATGATGGATATGTCGGGATAGCACTCTTCTGAGAGCGCCAGGGACTTGCCGGGCAGCCACTCGAGAGAGCCGTGCTTGCCGATGTGCAGCACTGCATCCGCCCCGAACACATCCCTTATCCACCTGTAATGGAATATGTAATGATGAGCCGGCGCAAGGTGCGGGTCATGTATCTTCTCAGGCTGCTCGACAAAACCCCTCGGCGGCTGGATGCCTATGTATACATTGCCGTTGATAATGCCGTTGACCATTACGTCGTTTTCATGGACAAACAGTCCGCCGGGTATCCCGCCCCAGTCCTCCGCCATATGTCTCCTGTTCTTTTCAGGCAGGCTTTTATGCCATGCCGTGTACTGTGCGGGTTCTATACGGTCGACCGCCTTCCGCGCCATCCTCTCAGGGGTGAGCCATCGCCTGTCGGCGGTAACGCCGTCGAGTATCTCCCGGGCAAGGTCATCGCCTGAGGCATACTCCCGTTCGACGTAATAGCCTTCCTCTTTCAGCCTGTTGAGAATATTTTTCACGCTCTCAAATGAATCAAGCCCTGCAGCGCATCCGATGCGGTCATCGCGCGGTGGGTAGTTGTGAAAGATGATCGCCACCTTTTTTTCAGCATTGGGTTTTATCCCGAGCATGGCCCACTTCCCTGCAAGGCCCACGACCTTTCTTATCCGTTCCTCAACAGGCATATTCCTCAGCAGCGTTGCGCCTGTAAGCTTATCCTGTTCCGCTGCATCCCTTGTTGAGACGGGCACGGTGATAAGGATGCCGTCAAACTCGGGCTGGGCCGCGCTTATGCAGACATCCATGGGTGTTGCCCCCTGTTCCGTCTCTTTCCAGTTCCTGCGGGTCGTAAACAGGGTAATCGCCTGAAGAACGGGCACGCCGAGTTTTTCATAGACTCCGCCGAACTCCGGGAGGGTGAGCCTTATTGAAAAGACCATGCAGCTCAGCAGCACATGGATAATGGTCTTACCGTCCACCTGGAAAAAGTTCTCCACCACCCACCCGGGGTCCCTGTTGTTCAGAATCCTGTCAGGGAAGCGGTTGTAAAAACATGCAATGGGGAAGCCACCCTGCCTTTCTATCTCATTGACAAGGCTGTCCACAAAGTCCAGGTTGCCGTCCACATAATAACCCTGATAAAACCAGATACCCATCACGGGGGTCTTTTTGTCTTCAAGCACTTTCAGCGATGTGCCCTGTGAGTCCAGGTATTCGTCAAGCGACAGGGAAACACCTGTGCGCGGATGATATATTCCCTCACAGGGCATCTTCTCAGGCGGGTCATAGGGTATGTCCTCTCCCGAGAACCTTTTTATCAGGCTCCTCAGGAGATTCGTCCAGTTATCCCTGCCTCCGAACCTGATAAAGCGCGCCATCTCGTTAAAGTGATCACTGCCGTATTCCGTGGAGTATCTTGCAGAGAGGGACATCTCGTCTTCATCGCCGGGCTGGATGAACACAACGGCATTGCGTGATGCCTCAATCAGCCGGTCAAAAAACCTGAATGACTTTCTGCCGCCGTGGAGTATCACGATTACACAGTCCGCTGTCTGAAGGCAGGGGATGAAACGTTCCATCATCTTTGAGTCAAAGAGGTCGTCATTTGTCCGTGCATGCAGTTCCATGCACCCGGGATATTCCTGTTCTATCCGGCGGAATGCCCCGGCCATGCTGATCATCCCTGTGCCAGTGGCATTAATTACAACTGTCTTTATCTTTTTCATTCCGCAATCCTCCTCCATATCTCCTTCCGCATATGGCATTCAATATCACATATACTTTTCATGTCCCCTGTGATAGAGACCCTGCGCGAGGGGCAGCCGCCCCGGCAGACCCGGCTCAACCGGCAGCTCATGCATCTTTCAGGATATACCGGCGTCTGTACCAGTGCGCCGATACGTGAGAGGTCAGGTTCCCATACAGTCCCTGCCTGATATTGATCCATGCCCATGAGCGAGGCACATGGAAACAGCCTGCCGTCAGGGGTTACCGCAACCGCCTCGCCGGCGGCCCCATGGCAATAAGGCCTTGCCTCTTTGTCGTTCCTCCGCCTCTGTGCCTGTGCGATCTCCCTTACCTTCAGGGGCGGGAACCGCCTTTCATTAATAAATGAAAGCATTCTGAACATGCCTTCAACCATGCCTGTAATCTGCCCCCTTTCAGGTACGAGCCCGGTGTTTACGGCACGGCCCAGCGGGCGGAGGATGTCGAGGTTTATTACCCTCACGCAGGAAAACCCTGCGGAAAAGAGAAGAAATTGCGGCAGTTTTTCGATATTCTCTTTTGTCAGCACCACGGTAATGTTGACACCCGTTCCTGACTCTTCCATGAGCCTGAGGGCCCTGAGCACACCTGCCGAGCCTCCGCGCAGGGACTCGTTTACATCAGGGATTCCGTCCATGCTGAGCCCTGTTCCTATGCGCTGTGTCCAGAGATACCGCAGTTTGCGGGGGTCGAGAAGTGTGCCGTTTGTCTGGATGGCAAAACGGACACCTGGATTGACAGCGCCGGCATACTCCACGATTTTCCTTATCAGGTCGAAGCGGAGCAGTGGTTCACCGCCTGACAGCTCAACAGTTACTGCACCTGTGGGGGGCACGAACAGGTCTATTGCCCTGAAGGCGGTCTCTTCGGACATGTCCATGCCGTCAGCGCCTGCATCAACATAACAGTAGCGGCAGTGCAGGTTGCACCTGCCGGTAAGCATGAGGACAAGGAACGCAATATTCATATTACCCGTCACGCACGCGCCCCCCGGCCCCTTGCGGGCTCTCCCATCTCCTCGAAAGGCAGGCGTCTCATGCGGTGCGGCAGGGCAAGCTGCGCTGCAACGTCTATATCCTCCTCCGTCACTTCGCCCCGTCCGTTCCATGCAGCAAGCGCCCTCGCGGTCTTCAGGGTGATAATATCAGCCCTGTGGCCGTCAACGCCCGCCTCCACGCAGCGCCTTGCTATGCTGAAGAGTCTGTCCCTTCCGGCCTTCACGCGGGGGCAGAGGCTTACCGCCTGCCTGATACGTTCTGCTGTTTTGGCGGACTCCTCTTTCCATTTCAGGCAGAAACCATCAGGGTCGTCTTCAAAGGCGATCCGCCTCTCCATCACCTCCACCCTTTCGGAACTGTTACGGATGCCCTCGATGCCCACGCACAGGCCGAACCTGTCGAGGAGCTGGGGCCTGAGTTCCCCCTCCTCAGGGTTCATTGTGCCCACCAGAGTGAAACGGGCGGGATGTGTAAAAGAGACTCCTTCCCGTTCCACTGTATTGATCCCCATTGCGGCGGAGTCAAGCAGCACATCCACCACATGGTCGTCAAGGAGATTGATCTCATCAACATAGAGAATCCCCCTGTGTGCCGCCGCAAGGATGCCCGGTTCAAACCGTTTCTCTCCCTTTTTCAGGGCATGCTCCAGGTCCATTGTCCCGACCACACGGTCCTCGGTGGCACCCACAGGCAGGTCCACCACCCTGACCTTCCGCCTTGTAACCTCCACGGGTTTTCCCGAGACAATCCGTTCACTGCAATCCCTGTTGCCGCAGTGCCGGCATACCTCCCGCTCCTCACCCGGCAGCAGTTGAAACGGGCATCCGCTGACCACTTCAATCACGGGCAGTATGTCTGCCAGCGCCCTGACCGCCGTTGACTTTGCCGTCCCCTTCTCACCACGTATAAGCACACCCGATATACGGGAATCAATGATATTCAGGATGAGCGCAAGCTTCATCATCTCCTGTCCGACTATTGCTGAAAACGGATAGACAATTCTTCCCTCCATTACAATCTCCTCCTCACTATATCCACAAGGTCGCCTGCCCTGAGGTCTTCGGTGCGGAAGTATTCCGCGCCCAGTGCAGCGGCAAGCCCTGCAGCAAATCCGAACTTCATTATTCCCGGCTCTTCCGTGTCCACCACCACAAACTTTATCCTTTCCTCATGCGCCATTCTTTCAGCAATAACCAGCGCCTCATCATGCGGGGCAATGCCGCTGCCTGTTGACACATTCGCCCTTCCGTCCGTAACGATTATCGCCACGGGACGGGCTGAGGGTTCCTTCAGGAGATGCGCCCTCAGCAGTCTGAAACCCTTGACGAGCCCGTCCGCCAGGGGTGTGCGCCCTCCCACGGGCATCTCCCTGAGATACCTCGCCGCCAGTTCAACGGAGGATGTGGGCGGAAGACTGACAACAGCCCCTTTACGCCTGAAGGTCACCATCGCGACCCTGTCCCTCTTCTGGTAGGCATCCATGAGCAGGGAGAGTATTGCTCCCTTTGTAGCCGCCATGCGCGCCCTCACACCCATTGAACCGCTGGCATCAACCAGAAAGAGCAGGAAATTCCCGATCCGCTTTTCCCTCACCTTCCTCCGGATGTCATCCCTGCGGATGCTGAGCGCCATACCATCCTGCTTCTTTCTCTGCCGCTGGTACGGGGCCGCGGCCCTGATAGTGGCGTCAAGCGCTATATCAGGATACCTGCCGCCGGGGATACTCTTTACATACCTGCCCGTCTTCTGTGCGGTCCTTGTCCTTGAGCGCCTGCCGGAACCGCGGCGCAAAATGCGGTCTTTCTCCTGCCTGAATCCGCGCACCCTGAATGTGCCGGCGGGTTCAAACACCTCTTCAGAAGCCCCCCGCTCCTCCTCAGCATCTCCGGGTTTTTCAGTGCCGCGCATGGGGGCGGGAAACTCCTCCGCCATATTGTCGGGTTCATCATTTTGAGCGGGGTTGCTGCTGCTTTCAGGCCGGTTGCCGGAATTGTCTTCTTCACCGGTGCTGTTGTCCTTTGTGTCATCATTATCATCCCCCTGCCTCTCCTGATTGCCGTTTGCCCGAGGCGGTGGAAGGGCATCCCTCCTGCGGTGCACCAGCGCCATATCCGCGACCGTGCTTATGTCACGGGCCGTTACCTCTCTGCGGCATTCAAATGCCGCAAGCGCCCTGGCTGCGTATCTGATGACAATGTCCGCCCTGTGTCCGGCCACATTGTTCTGAAGGCAGAGCTCAGAGACAAGCCCCGACAGGTACTCGGGGAACATCACTTCAGCAATTGCGCGGCGCGCCCTGATTATCCGCGCCGAAATCTCCATGTCCTTCCTCATGTGCAGTGAGAGAAACCCGGCCGGGTTACGGTCATGAAGCTCTCTCATTTCCATAAGCGCGACCCGCCTCTCGATGTCCCTCTCACCCGTGACCTCAACACATAGCCCGAAACGGTCGAGCAGTTGCGGGCGGAGGTCACCTTCTTCAGGGTTCATGGTGCCTGTAAGGATAAAACGGGAGGGATGGTGCCGGGAAATGCCCTCCCTCTCTGTTATATTGATACCGCCGGATGCCGCATCAAGGATGATATCCACTATATGGTCATCCAGCAGGTTGACCTCGTCTATGTAGAGGATTCCCCTGTTTGCCCGCGCAAGGAGCCCCGGCTGAAACCGCCTCCGGCCCTTCCTGAGGGCAGCCTCCATATCCAGGCCGCCGGTGACCATCTCTTCTGTTACATTCAATGGAAGATTGACGAGGGGGACCCTCCTGCCTTCAGTACGGGGATGCCTGCCGGAGCTGATCATCTCCGCACAGGCCGGACACAACCGGGCTTTGTCGTCAGGGTCACATGAATAAGGACATCCGGCCACTGCCTTTATCTCGGGCAAAAGCCTCCTCAGCGCCCTGACAGCCGTTGATTTGGCGGTGCCCTTTTCACCCCTGACAAGCACGCCGCCGATGCGCGGCTCTATGGCATTCAGGACAAGGGCGAGCTTCATCTCTTCCTGCCCCACTATTGCAGAAAACGGGTATGAATAAGTCTCCTCTGATAATCTGGTTTCAGACAGTTCCATTGAACACTCCCAGGAATTCGTTGACCGTAAGCACAGGCGGGTCAATACCCGCCTCTCTGGAAAGTATCAGCGGCAACGGAGGCAGGAGCCCTGCTTCTTCGAGAAGCTCTTCACTGCCGAGCACCTCCCTGACCGGGCCGTCGGCAATGATCATCCCGTCTTTCATAAGCAGTATCCTGTTGGCAAAACCGGCTGCTGTGTCAAAATCGTGTGTGCAGAACACAACCGCCTCTATCCGGGGCTCCTCGCGGATCGTACGGATCAGGTTGCTGATATTCTCTTCGTTCTGGCCTGTCGTCGGCTCATCAAGGATGAGAAGCCCGGGCCTCATGGCAAGCACCGCCCCTGTCGCCACCCTCAGGCGCTGCCCCTTTGAGAGTGCATGAGGGGGTACATCCTCCAGCCCTTCAAGCCGCAGCAGGTGCAGGAGCCTCCTGTTCTGTTGCATGCAGACATCAGCGGGAATACCGAGGTTTTTCCGGCTGAACTCCAATTCGGCCAGTACGCTGTCCTCAAACAACTGCAGATCAGGATTCTGAAAGACCATACCCACACTGCTGCCGCCCGCGCATGAGATTCCGTTCATGTTTATACTGCCTGCATCCGGGCGGTTCAGCCCTGACAGGATGCTCAGGAGCGTGGACTTGCCTGATCCGTTCCGCCCCAGAACAGCGATTATGTCATGCCGGTGGATATCAAGGGAGACCCCCCTGAGCGCTGGCCGGCCTGCGCCCTCATAGGTGAAGGAGATATCCCGGAGGCTGACGATTTTTTTTCTGTGGCGGTTCAGCTCTCCCCGGCTCCCTTCCGCCGGGGTAGGGGGGGCCGGCCTGGGACGGGCAGGGGAGGGCTGCTGTTTCATGATCCCGCCGCTTGCATCACGGCGCCGGTTGCCCGGCAGGCAATGGGAGATTGCGCCTGCAATCCGCAGGGCGTCGGGCACCCTGAGGCCGAGGTTTTTAAAAGTCTCCACATGGCGTGGAAGGTCTCCCCTGTCTGTATCGAGCACGATCCTTCCGCCGTCCATTACCATGATGCGGTCGGCAATGCCGATCACATCGTCAATCCTGTGCTCTACAATGACAATGGTGATGCCTTTCTGCTTAAGGCCGTGGAGGCATCCTGCTATCTCCTGCGTGCCCGCAGGGTCGAGCTGGCTGACGGGTTCGTCAAGCGCCAGGACCACGGGTTTCATTGCAAGCTGCGAGGCTATGGCAATGCGCTGTTTCTGCCCGCCTGAAAGCCTCTGTACCTGCCTGTCCTCAAATCCCTCAAGGCCGACCATGGAGAGGGACTCCTTCACCCTTTTATCAATTTCTTCGCGCGGCAGACCCAGGTTTTCAGGGCCGAAGGAGATTTCGTCCCTCACAGTAGTGCAGAAGAGCTGGTCGTCCGGGCTCTGGAAGACCATACCCACATACTGCGCAATGACGGGCAGGGAAGAGCGGCTTGTGTCAATACCGTTGACGGTCACCCTGCCTTCCATACTGCCTGCACTCTCATGTGGTATTATGCCGCCGAGCATCTTAAGGAGAGTGCTCTTGCCGCAGCCCGTCCGGCCTGTGAGAAGGACGCACTGCCCCTCTGGCACGGAAAAAGAGACATCCTGCACAGACCTGCCGGCACGCC
>JAADFS010000294.1 GCA_013152795.1 Deferribacteres bacterium | reverse complement strand
AGCGCGCCACTTCCCTTATATCCCTGCCCTCGGGGTCCCCCGGACTGTTTGAGGTGCTGGCAAGTTCAATAAATATCATGCAGGACAGGATTACGAGAAGCAGGATGGCCGGAGACCCGCCGGACGTGATGCTGTCACCCCGGCTGGGCCACATAGGCCTCCTCGAATTCGACAGGGCGGCGGAGGCCGTCAGGGAAGGCCGTGCCTGTGTCAAACGCATGATGCCTGCGCTTAATGACGCTGTTTCACTCCTATCTTAACCGCTTATGCAGCACCAAATCTTACAGTTGTGCGAAAATACCGCCAGCCTGCAGGAAAGCCTGCCGAAAAACTTTATATGAAGTGCCAGGGTTTTGTAAAATATATTAATAGAGAGTTAACCCCGCAGGCCGTGTGCAGAATATTCTCCCTGCGGCGATTCCTTAAATATCAAGTGGAAGGTTAAGTTTCGGTCTGTATCATCCGAAAAGATATACAGGATTGCAGACCCGTAACATAAAGGAGGTTGATTTTATGTTATCAAGGGCAGGCATAGAAAGAGACCACCCTTTAAGGGTGTTGTTCAGGCGCGCCCTTGAATACGGATTCAGTCTGAATCCGTCGGACAAGGCCGGGATCGCAGATTACCTGGAAGAGCATATCCTCTGTGAATTCGTTCATGTCGACAATTTCTACAAGATCAGGGATGCGTCCGGAAAGGCCCCGGAAGGCATAGCGGATATGCTTGAAGAGGGCAATGTGCTCCTCAATGCCCAGAGTTTCCAGCGGGAATTCGAGGTACACAAACACATCGGGGATTATACCCTTTTCATGCTGGGCATGTTCCCTGCCGCGCTTTCAAGGAAAAGGGGCAAGGAGTTTGTGCTGAGCAGTATAGTCATCCCGGGCGCAAGCCTTGCGGAACACTATGCACTTCAGGGCCAGAGGTCCTACAGGATTGCCTCGGAATTCACCCACAGGGAACTGTTTTCGGAGCTCTCTTCCAACTTCCAGCAGTACAAGGCCGTGCTCGAGCTTGTGAGGATTTATATCGAGTCCCTGAAAGACAGCGAATTCCTTCATTAGAAATTTCTCGTTACGACTCCAACACCGCATAAACCGGGGGCGGCACTGTCCCGCCTCTCCTGTCCGTTCAGGCGGCAGTAAGACAGCGTCAGTCAAATTCCTACAATAAAATCAGACAAATACAGATACTAAAGTTTTTGCATATATAGTATCTTAACCTTAAATGTTGCATAAACCAGCAGGAGGTTTGCGGGTTCGACGGCTATAAGGCGATGGGATATTGGAGATTTAACGGAGGGTGCAGTTAGTCACGATGCCCTGTTATTACAGAGCGCATAAAACCGGATTTGCCAGGGGTGATATTTTATGAAAAAAAGGGCCTATGAACGAATACCTTCAGATGTGAAGGTCGATTTTTTCTGCAGCAATGCCATGTACACGGGCACGCTGAAGAATGTTTCAAAGAGGGGCATGTGTATTGACACGGACACCTGTTTTCCCCTGAAATCGGAATTTGAGGTACGCATCCCTTTCAATAATGAGGTCATAGAGGTCCCCGTAAAGGTGAGAAGGCTCATAAAGACGGATGATTATTACAGGGGGATAGGTGTCGAGCTTGTGAATTCACACGACAAGTACCACGAATTTGTCAGCAGCCTCATGTGGAACCATTTTAACGGCGTGCAGACACAGGATTAACCTTACAGTGGCATAAAAACATAGCCTGCGGGCAGGAGGGCCTGCCGTAAAACCTTTATAAAGCGATGGGATATTGGAAATAAGTCTGGAGAGTGAAATTGCAAAAGATGTCAATATGCTGTGCAAAGTATTTCCTGAAGGTATCGCAGATAAAGCTTTTCCGGCAGGCCCTCCTGCCATTTATGCAACATTAAGGTTAACACGTCAGGTGAAGGGCGGCTACGGCCGGTTGTTCATGTGCAATCTTGTTGTAGAGGTTTACAGCATCTCCGGTCTTTTCAACATGTGCCCGGATATTGTGTGACCTGAGATAATCGATGATCTTATCCGGCACCCTCATTGCCCCGTAAAAACCGGTTCCTATTATCAGCACCGGAATTCCCGCATTTATAATATCAGAGAGGTCTTCCACCTGGAGGAGGTGTCCCTCCTTTCTCCACCACGTTGAATAAACACGATCCGGATATATGATGACGTCCGAGGTGTAAGTATTTCCGTTAATCGTTATATTCCCGAAAGAATAGCCCGTTATTTTCAATACATATCACCCCCTATCCGTTTCTTTCGCCCGCCCCGCCCGGATTGAAATTAATATATGTCCTGATTTCGTGCTCGAAATTGTCGCTGAGTATGCCTTTACCCATGCTCTGCCTGATCTCATCCATACTCCACGGCCGTACCTCGTCGATTTCATCTGCCTGGAAATTTATCTTTCCGTCATAGGTGCATGAATATGTATAGACAAGCTCTGTCTCATAATCGTTTGAGTGGATGTATGAATAAAGGAAGCGGGGCATGGATGCTGCAATGCCGAGTTCTTCCTTCAGTTCCCGCTTCAGGGCGTCATCAAGTGATTCGCCGGCATTGACATGGCCTCCCACGGATGTGTCCCATTTGCCGGGGGCCACATCCTTGTTCATGGAACGCTTCTGCAGAAGAAGCTCACCTCTGCCGTTGAAAACGAGGACATGTACCACCCTGTGCATCAGTGAAGGATTGCCGTGTATTTCAGAGCGGGGAAGCGCGGTGAGCGTTTCCCCTTTTTCATTGACGACCTCGAGAAATTCTTCTTTCATATATGTCTCTTTTGTTTTACTTGAGGTTCTTGCAAATATTATAAACAACTTGATATAGTCTTTGCATGGAACCGGTTAAAACCGCCCTTACCATTGCAGGCTCCGACCCCTCGGGCGGTGCCGGACTGCAGGCCGACCTGAGGACTTTCAGGGCCATGGGTGTTTACGGCCTGTGTATCCCCGCGGCCCTGACCGCTCAGAATACCCTCGGGGTGCAGCATGTCCATGAACTGCCGGCGGGCTTTGTCTCGGAGCAGATTGCGGTGCTCGTGCAGGATATACGCCCTGATGCCGTTAAAACCGGGATGCTGTATACCGCTGACACAGTCCGGGCGGTGGCGGAAAGAATCAGGGAATTCTCCCTTGAGAAGCTTGTGGTCGACCCCGTGACGGTTTCATCCACAGGCGTGCTCCTGATGGAGGACGGTGTGCTCGAGGCGGTGAGGCGTTATCTGTTTCCCCTGTCAACGGTCATCACCCCGAATACGTATGAGGCATCGGTTCTTACAGGCATTGATATTAAGGACGAAAGAGACCTCCGGGAGACAGCGGTGAAACTCAGGGAGTTCGGGCCCCGCGCCGTAATCATTACAGGCGGGCACCTGAAGGGAAGGGCGGTTGACCTGCTTTTTGACGGAGAGGGGTTTTCGTCACTTGAGAATGAGATGCTCGGAGGAGAATATCACGGCACCGGCTGTGTCTTTTCATCATCCCTGACAGCCTGCCTTGCCCTCGGTCTTGATATTAAAAAGGCATTCGCCAAGGCAAAGGATTTTACATTCAATGCCATGAAGTCCGCGGTCACCGTGGGCAGGGGGATGAAGGTCCTTGATGTCTGAATAAACCTTACAGTCGCTTGAAAATGTTGTCGGCGGGACATAGGAGTCTGCGGGGTAAGCTTTATCCGCGATATCTCCGGGAAGGATCCCCGTATCTTCCCCTGCCCTGCGCGCCCCCTTGGCCTCTGCCAGGGAAGCGCGGTAGCGCCCGGGATTAACGGTATTCGGACTTGAAATATCTGCTTATAGCCGCTGCCGTCATACTGCTCCCAGACGATAATTGCATTGCCGTTGTCATCCATTGCCACCTGCGGTCTGCTGGCATCTGATCCATCTGGGCTGATGTTGTAGGTAAGAGATGATGGATCGGTCCATGCGCCGTTTCGGTACTCCGACCTGTATATCTGATAATAGCTGCCATCATACTGCACCCAGACGATAATTGCATTGCCGTTGTCATCCATTGCCACCTGCGGTCTGCTGGCATTTGATCCATCTGGGCTGATGTTGTCGGCAAGAGATGATGGATCGGTCCATGCGCCGTTTCGGTACTCCGACCTGTATACCTGATAATA
>JAADFS010000293.1 GCA_013152795.1 Deferribacteres bacterium | reverse complement strand
TTGATTTCAGGTTTTTCAGGGGGTACTTTAGTATGGATCGGCTTGAGAAAATTGATCCTGCGGCAAAATACGGAACCGTTTTTTGTGGTAAGTTCTCAAAATACCCTTAAACTGTTTCATCAATATTTTTTTATGAGGCAACGTATTTCTTTTCATCAAGATTTTATTTTGAGGCAACAGGGTGCCCGCGTTCCCGCCATCCGGAATAAGGGGCAATCTTCACCTTAATGTCGCATAAACCGGCAGGAGAGTTGCGGGTTCTGAGTTCAGGCGGCTCTGTCTTTTACGGTCACGAACAACGGACACGACCCACGGGCGGTTGCTGTTATGCGGAAGCCTTGAAGCGGCGGTCAGTTTTTGTCCCGGATGTATTCATAGATGTTCAGGTAATGCCCGCCGGGGTTTTTCCATGAATAATCATACCTCATTCCGTTTATCATAAGCTCCCTGAAATACTGCGGATATGAATACCACATGCCGATCGCGCGGCTCATGGCTGATTCCAGCCCCTCGTAATTGAAATGATGAAATACATATCCATTGCGCTCATGATACGGCTTGTGCGCATAGTCGGCGTCAAATACCGTATCGGCCAGCCCGCCCGTATGCCTGACAATTGGGACGGTGCCGTATTTCATGGCGATCATCTGGGTCAGCCCGCAGGGTTCAAAGAGGCTGGGTACGATTATCATGTCTGCGCCCGCATAGATCAGATGGGCAAGCTCCTCGTTGTAGCCTATTTCAAGATGGCAGTCGGGATTGTCGTTCAACTGGTGCTTCAGATGCAGGAAGTAATTGTTGATTTCATGATCAGGGCCTGAACCGAGGAGTACGAACTGGCAGCCCCTCTCCAGCGCGTAGAAGATGGCATGCCTGATGAGATGCACGCCTTTCTGGCTGTCCAGCCTGCCTATGTATGCAATGATCGGTTTGAATTCCTGGCGCAGCAGCAGCCTGTGGCGGAGGGATTCCTTGTTTCCGTACTTGGCCTCGATATTCCCGATCCCGTAATTGTACGGTATGTATCTGTCGATCTCGGGATTCCATACATCATAATCAATACCGTTCAGCACCCCTCCGAATTTAACGGCATGTATGTGAAGTGTGTGCCCGAGACCGAAATTCTGGTCTGAATATTTTATTTCCTCCGCGTATGTGGGTGATACGGTCGTGACAAAGTTCGAGTATACAATACCGCCTTTCATCAGATTGATTGCATGGGGGTTGAAATTGTCCCGCAGTCGGTCGTAATGCATGTAGTAACCGGTGTTGTCCAGGCCGACTTCGCGCAGGATAAAATCCCCTGTCACCCCCTGGTGCTTCATGTTGTGCAGGGTATAGCACACGCGGGGATGAGACATCCCGAGATATTTGTATATGTCGAATAAAAGGACGGGTACAAGACCTGTCTGCCAGTCATGGCAGTGGATGATATCCGGATGCTTGTTGGACTTCAGCATGAACTCGAGCGCCGCCCTGCAGAAAAAGGCAAAGCGCTCGGGGTCATCGTGATGGCCGTAGAAGATGCCGCGGTTGAAAAAGTTCCTGTCGGAATGGGGTTCTATGAAGAAACACTTGCGGCCGTGGACGAACCCGAAATAAACCGTGCAGTGAACCCACTGGCCGTAGTACGGAACCCAGAGATCGTTGTAGGCCGCCTGAAGCGCATAAATATGATCGTACCGCATGCAGTCATACTTGGGGAGAATTATCTCGACATCATTTCCCCTGATCTCAAGCTCGCGGCTCAGCCCGAAGACCACGTCGGCCAGGCCGCCTACCTTGGCCGCCGGTGCGCATTCCGATGTAATCATTACAATAAACATATTTTGTTATATTGGCCTACAGCGGCAGTAATCGCCGGAGCTCAGGAGAGCCTGCCCTTCATACAGCATCAAGGTACAATATATCATATGTCAGTGTCTGATACAAGCGGAGGGCATGGACGGGATTGAAGGTGAGCACCCAGAATGTGCCGGATTTGCATTGTTTCTTGTATTCAGCTCTGCACTATGTTATATTTTAAACTGATATTTACGGGTAAATACAACCTTCTCAGGCCATTGCTTGTTATTAACGGGCAGTTATGGAATTCGGAACGATTCTCCAGCAGTCGACAGCATTTATAAAAAACAAGACCAGCAGTATCAGGACGAAACTGCGCGGACTCCTGACCCTCCGGATGCTTTCCGGCGTCAGCACGGTGCTTGATAGACAGAAGAAAATCCTTTATATTGCCGTTACCGCCGGCCTGTTCGTAATCGCGGCCACGGCCTTTCTGACGACGAATCAGATCCACAGCGCCAGGCAGGCGCTGATCAGCAGCGGGAAGTACATCATCGGGGTGTTTCCTGAAAATGAAGCCGCCAACTGGCTGGCGCGCGCCCGCTCGAGGCGGGATGACTGGCAGATCGAGGCACTCTTTAAATTAAAGGCCATCATCCAGGGAATCTCGAAAGACAGCGGGATAAATTATGCATTGATCATGGATGTCAAAAACGGAAGAATCAAGGCCCATACGGATGAAAGACTGGTGGGCACTGTTTATAATCCGGTCGAGGGTGACAGGGTTCTTCAGGAAGGCGGGAAATTCACGGCCCTGCGCTTCATGGACAGCAGGGGCAGCGAATATCTTGTTGACTTCTCCTCGCCCATTTATTACGGCCAGGGAAAGAATCGGATAAAGATCGGTTCTTTTCACTTCGGCCTTCCGTTCAGCGAAGTGGAAACAGCCCTGAAAAGAAGAAAGATCGCGCTCTGGGCCGTGACGGTTTCAGTGTTTTTCTCCATCATCGCCCTTGTTGTTTTAAAGGACAGGATGGAGAAAAAGAGGAAGAGGCTTCTCCCTGAATCCGACAGGAACCGTATCGGCCCTTACGTGCTGGAGAAAAAGATTGCTTCAGGCGGCATGGGAGAGCTCTTTGTTGCAAGGAAAGAGGTGGGTGACTTCAGGATGAGGGTTGCGCTGAAGCGCATACTTTCCGAAAAGGCGGATGATACGGAGTACATCTCTTCCCTCCTTGATGAGGCCAACCTGGTATCCCAGCTTCGCCATCCCAATATAGCCACACTCCATGACTTCGGCAATGTAATGGGAACATACTTTATTGCCATGGAGTATATTAAAGGTGAAAACCTCCTGTCCATTATGAAAAAGGCGGGAGGGGATATGCCGGTCGGGCTCGTGCTTTACGTGGTATCGGAGGTGTGCAAGGGACTGGACTATGCCCACAAGAAAACAGACGATTTCAGCGGAAAGCCCCTGAACATAGTGCACAGGGATATCAGTCCGCAGAATATACTGGTTTCCTTTGAAGGTGACGTGAAGATTGTGGTCGGCATTGCCAGGGCTGCACAGAGACAGTCGAAGAATACGGTCTGCGGTGTGGTAAAGGGCAAGCTCCATTACATGTCTCCCGAGCAGGCATCTGCGAGCGGGAATATAGACAGCAGGTCGGATATCTTCTCCCTTGGAATCCTGTTTTACGAGTTGCTTTCCGGTGACAGGGTCTACCGGGGAGAGACAAGCCATGAGATACTGAAACAGGCCTGCGAGGCTGAAATCCTCCCTATAGGGGAGAAGAGGGGCGATCTGCCCGGCGAGCTGGGCCGGATTGTAATGAAGATGCTGGAGCGCGAGCCTTTACAGCGGTATCAGACCGCAGGGGAGGTTTTTAAGGATATAATAGATTTTGTGAAGGCATCGCCCGGATTCAGGTATACGAGGGCCGAGCTTGCAGAGTTTATGAAGGAAAGATTCAGTGAAGATAAAAAAGACGGGTAGTATGGCGGGTAAGCGGAGAGGCTTTGCGGATTTTATTTTAGTGCTGGCGGCTCTGCTTTTAATATCCGGCTGTGCCGGCATTCAGGGCAAACCGGAAAAGGCGGCCGCATTTCCCTCACCCTCGTTCCTTCCATATGATATAGGCGGGATAAGGCCGGACGGCTACCAGCTCGTAACCATCCTCACCTATCATGACATAAGGGAAAAACCCCGGTCCCCCATGCAGATTACTCCGCAGGCCTTCGAGGAGCAGATGGCCTATCTTAAAAACAACAACTTTCACGTGATCACCCTTGAGGATTTCTTTGAGTTTATAAATCTAAAGCACGGCCTGCCGGAAAAATCCGTGGTGATCACATTTGACGACGGATGGCGCTCGGTATATACGAGGGCATATCCGGTTCTCAAAAAATACGGTCTGCCTGCAACGGTGTTTATTTATACCGACTTTATCTCTCCATACAACCGGGGGGCGCTGAACTGGAAGATACTTAAGGAAATGAGTGAAAACGGCATAGACGTCCAGGTGCATTCCAAGACGCACAAGATGGGGATTCCATGGAAGAAACGGGGCGAGACGGAAGAAGACTTCAGGAAAAGGCTGGAGCAGGAGCTGCTTCTGCCGAAAAAGCTGATAAAAAAGCACCTCGGAAAGGATGCAAAATATATAGCATACCCATACGGCCAGTTCAGCCGGGCGTTGATCAAGGCTGCAAGGAGTTACGGCTATGAAGGCGGTCTGACGGTTGTGGGGGCGACGGTGGAAGGGGGGGCCATAATAAGAAAAAAGGGCAATCCTTCATTTATTGATCCCTTTGAGATAAACCGTATCCAGATTCTTTCAGGCACCAGCCTGGAGAAATTCAAAAGAAAGCTCAGGAGCTTTAAACGCCTGAAGGTGTACGAAGGGCAATATGACTACCTGCTTGAAACGCCCCTTTAAGACAATGGAGACAGTGAAAACGGTATTGAGGAAATTAACTGGCATTCTTTGTTTTGTTTTCCTGGTGATGACGGCGGCGGGCTGTGCAAACCTGCAGGTGGCCGGTACAGGGCGGCAACAGCAGATACAGGAGAAGACGGCGCTGCTCAGGGAATACGAGGACAGGAAGGAATTCAAAAAGGCCCTGCGCACGATGAAAGAGCTCGGGGAACTGGAGCCGGACAACCAGAATCTCCGGGACAGCATTAGGAGGCTTGAGGAAGGCCTGCAGGAAGCTGTGCGGAGGCATCTTATACTGGGAAAATACTACATTCAGAAAGGAAACCCAAGGAAGGCGGAAAAGGAATTCCTCCTCGCCTTTTTCCTGGATCCCGAAAACAGGGAGGTGCTCGGTTACCTGAGGAGGCTTTCCAGCGTCAGCTTTCGTCCCGCGCCGCTGAAGAAGACCGCCGAAACACCTCAGGCGTTGAAGGGAAAACGCTACATACTGCATACCCTTAAGCCTGGGGAAAGCCTCTCCATACTGGCCAGGAGATACTACGGGGACAAGATGAAATACGGGATCATAGCGGAGTTCAACAATATCAGGGATGTCAACAACGTCTCCGTGGGACAGCAGATCATGATACCCGTTCCGGAAAAGCCGGAACCGTTGAAGGTGAAAAAGAAAGAGAAAACCCCGGTGCCCCCGCCGGAGAAAACGGAGCCGGAGCAGCCTGAAACCCTTACGGAGGAGGTACAGCCTGAACCGGTTGAGAAACCGGAAAAACAGGCAGTGGAGGAGGCGGAGTCCCTGAAGCTGGCCAGGCTGGAAGAAAAGACCCTGGAAGATATTTTCAACAAGGGGGAGAAGCTTTTCAATGAGGAGAAGTTCTCCGAGGCCATTGCTGAATTTCAAAAGGTGCTCCAGAAAAACCCCGGTCACAAGGATGCATCCGAGCGCATGAAAACAGCGAGGGAGATACTGTCTTTTCTGAAAAAAGGTGAAGAGTTTTACATGGAGAGGAAGTACGGCCGTGCATATGATGAATTCAGCAGGATCCTGGTGTTAAAACCAGGCTCCGCCGTTGCAAATAAGAAGATCGACAGGCTCATCTCCCCCATGATTACCGAGGCGGCGTATCTTCTTCATGATGAACAGTCCCCCTGCGAGTCCATGTCACTGACCAGGAAAGTCCTGCAGAGGGTCCCCGGAAACAAGGACGCCCGCGACCTGCTTGAAGAGGCGACCATCCTCCAGGAAGGGCTGGAGATACAGTGCAATATACATTGAATCGCCTTTACCTTTTGCGGGTTGCGGGTTGAGGAGTTCAGGCGGCTTTGTCTTTTACGGTCAACGAACAACGGACACGAGTCACGGGCAGTTGATATGCCGTGGGGAATGCTTATTGAGGTTTCTTCACCGGGACTTCTTTTTTCTACCCTTGAGAATATTTTTCATGTGCTTTATCTTATCAAAGAGTTTTACAGCCACGTTCATTAAGCTTTTGGGCCTGTGCCTGATCTTTATTGAACGCAGTTCCTCCATCTCCACACCTTTCCTGATCACTATGGACGGGGACTTTGAGATAGCCAGCACCTGGCTCGGATAGACACTCCTGTGGCCTGTAATGAGATAACTCACCACACATGCGACAGCGGCATACGGCGCTATCTTGGGGCCGAAGAATTCCATCGCCATTATGCTGGCGGAGATGGGTGTGTTGGCAGCGCCTGCGAGGAGGCTTACCATGCCTATGGCTGCGAACATGGACGGGTCCAGGCCGGTTACCACAGCGTAAATGCTGCCCGCGGTGGCACCGATAAAAAAGATCGGGGTCACCATCCCCCCGCTCCCGCAGAATGCCAGTGTGATGGAGGTGAATACTATCTTCAAAAGAAAGTCATAGGGCAGGGCCTTGCTGCCCTCCAGCACATCATGGATTGTCTCAAGCCCGAGGCCGAGATACCTTGTGGATGTCAGAAACGCAAGCGCTATTATAATAATGCCGCCGATTATGCCCTTCAGCGGCTTCCATATGTTGATCTTACTGCTTGCGAATTCCGCCGCCCTGAGGGCTTCAATAAGCAGGAATGAACATATCCCGAAGAAAATAGCCCCCATGAGCACCTCAATGAAAAAACCCTCGCTGAATCTGGGCACGAATTCGATGGGCTTGTAGAAGTATTCAATTCCCATGGCTGAAGAAACCTGGTAGCTGACGACACCGGCCACAAATGAGGGCAGGAGCACATCGTATATCATGCTTCCTATAAAGAGTACCTCGACCCCGAATATGGCCCCCGCAATGGGCGTGCCGAAAACAGATGCAAACCCCGCGCTTATGCCGCAGATAACCAGTCGCCTCCTGTCATCCGGCTCGAAACCGAACACATCCGCGAAAATGGATGAAAGCCCCGCACCTATCTGGGCGGCGGGACCCTCTTTGCCCACCGACCCGCCGGCTGCAATGGTGACCACGGTGGTTACCAGCTTCACCGGTACTGCGAGGGGATTTATCCTTGCACCGTATTTATGTATTGCCTCCACCACCTTCTCGGTGCCGTGCCCCTCGGCCTCAGGGGCCATATACTTTATAAACAGGGCGGACACAAACAGTGCAGGGGGAAGAAGGAGAAAGTAGTATTTATAGCGTGCGGTATAGAAGATGCTCCAGTTCAGTATCTCGATGAACAGCGAGGTAGAGAGGCCTACCATGGCGCCGACGCATGTTGCCAGGAAAAACCATTTGATAACGCTTACGACAAGAACCGACTCTTCCAGAAATATCTCTTTTTTCTTCATGCCAGCATGTCTCAACCTTGCCGCTATCCATTGACTCAACCGGAGAATCTTTCCTCCGGTACAGTTATGCTTATTATAACCAATCGGTATTAAAAAGCCTTAACATTAATATTGCATAAACGGGCAGGGGGATGAATTATTTCAGGAATTTGTTATAATCTGGTTAATTGAAATGGACGATAAATTTATAAATCCCTTTTCAGAGTCGCTCATAAACGTTCTGGCTACCATGGCGATGCTGGAAGTCAAGGCCGGCACCCCCTCGGTTAAAACGCATGAAATCGCCCACGGCGACGTCACAGGCATTATCGGTATGACAGGGGAACAGGCAAAGGGCTCCTTTGCGGTCACCTTTACCGAGCCCGTGATCCTGGAGATAACACGGCGCATGCTGGGAGAGGAAGTCAGCGGCATCGACGAGACTGTAACCGACATGGTGGGGGAGATTACGAATATGGTTACCGGCGGGGCAAAGAAATTTCTCAGTGAGAAGGGTTACCGCTTTGACATGGCTGTCCCGGCCGTGATTGCCGGCCCGGACCACGTGATTCGCCATAAATCAGCGCAGCCCGTCATCATCGTCCCATTTTCCACAGAGGCGGGTGAATTCTTTATGGAGACCTGTTTTGAGGAACTGCGTTGATTCCTACTGCTCTGTGATTATCTTTTTCTCTATGCCGTATTTTTTCAGTTTATGCCTGAATGACCTGAACGTCAGATGCAGGAGCTTTGCCGCCTCTGTTTTTACACCGTTTGTTTTCTCAAGCGCCTTCAGCAGATAGGCCTTTTCCGTCTCTTCAATAAGCTTTTCGAAATCCACGCCGCCGGGAGGCACTGAAACGGTCTTGACCGCCGGGGCCGACTTTATTTCCTCGGGGAGAAACTCTTCACTGATAATCTCATCGTCGCAGAGAAGCACCGCCCTCTCAATGATGTTTTCGAGCTCCCTGACATTGCCCTTCCACTGGTAATTTTCAAGCAGTCTGAGTGCATCCCGGGAGAACTTTTTCCTGCCGCCGGAGAATTTCTGCATGAAATGCTCCACGAGGAGCGGGATATCCTCCCGCCGCTCCCTTAAGGGGGGAATCTTTACGGACAGGACATTGAGCCTGAAATAAAGGTCTTCCCTGAACAGTCCTTTTTCTATAAGCTCGTGCAGGTTTCTGTTGGTGGCGGATACTATCCTCACATCAACCTTTATGTCGGATATGCCGCCTACCCTCCGGAAAACACCCCCTTCAATTACCCGCAGGAGCTTGGACTGCAGGCTTAAGGGCATTTCACCTATTTCATCCAGGAAGAGCGTGCCGTCATTTGCGAGTTCAAACAACCCCTGTTTATTTGAGGCGGCACCGGTGAAGGCCCCCTTCATATAGCCGAAAAGCTCGCTCTCCAGCAGCCCCTCGGGGATGGCCGCACAGTTGACCGTGACGAAATGGTTGTCTTTTCTCGGGCTCAGGCTGTGAATTGCCTTGGCGACAAGCTCTTTGCCCGTGCCGCTTTCGCCGGTGATAAGCACGCTGGCGCTGCTTTCAGCGCTCTTGGATATTATGGTGAACAGTGACCGCATGGCAGGGCTGTTGCCTATAATGTTTTCAAGTGAAGGGGTCTTCAACTGCTCTTTCAGTATTGAAACGTCTTTCCGCAGCCTCTGTTTCTCAAGGGCGTTTTTTACGACCAGCCTTATATCATCCATCTGAAAGGGCTTCTGAATGTAGTCGTAAGCCCCCTGCTTCATCGCCTCCACCGCGGACTCGGTTGTGCCGAAAGCAGTGATGACCACTACAATGGTATCCGGTGCGATCTTCTTTACGCTCTTCAGCAGGTCCATTCCGCTCACCTTGGGCATGTTCATGTCCGTTATTATCAGGTCGAATATGTCTCTTTTCACCGCTTCCACCGCGGATTCGCCATTGTCGGCAACCGTTACGCTGTAACCTTCATTTTTAAGGAAGATATGGAGTATCTCCCTCATGCTCTTTTCGTCATCGACAACCAGTATCCTGCCTTTTGTTTTCTGCATGTTTCCCCTTACAGTGGCATTAAATAGCACCTGCGGGATGCCGGGAAAGCTTTATCTGCGATACCGTTATTTATAACAGTCACCCCTGCACCCTTAACTTTGAACCCGGAACCCGCAACTCCTCTGCCCGTTTATACAATGTTGACATCATGTATTGTTTATCGGCAGTATGACCTTGAAAGTTGAACCTTTTCCGGGTCCTCCGGAGTCGACCTCGATCTTTCCACCGTGCTCCTCGGTAATCTTCAGGGCAATGGAAAGACCGAGCCCGGTTCCGTGTTCTTTTGTTGTATAAAACGGATAAAAGACATTGTCTGTATCGGATTTGTTTATGCCCTTGCCGTTATCCCTGAAAAAGATTTCCACAGTATTATTCTTTTTAGCGGTGTAAATCTCTATGGTCCCCCCATCGGAAACCGCATCTATCGCATTCATGCTCAGATTCCAGAATACCTGCTGAATCTGTCCGGCGTCGCCTGTAATGAAGAGTTCGCCGTCCAGCTTTGTTGATATCTCAACATGTTTCCCGTTTGTCTCAGCGCTCTTTAAGAGGGTTGTGATGTCTCTAAGTGCCTGATGCACATCAAATGACTGTTTGTTCAGCTCCCGCGGTTTGGCATACAGCAGGAAGTCGGTAATAATGGCGTTGAGCCTGTCCATCTCTGAAAGCGCAATTTCCATGAGATGGTCAGCATGCTCTTCGGGAACTTTCTTTTCCCGCAGCATTTCTATGGAGCCTTTGAGTGCGGCAAGGGGGTTTCTCAGTTCATGCGCTATTGAAGCGGAGAGTTTGCCGATAACCGCCCATTTCTCCTTTCTCTTTACTTCAGCCTCCATGGCCTTTAATTCGGTCAGGTCCTGGAAGACACCTATCATACCTATGGGCTTTCCGGCGCTGTCCCTGAGCGCAGAGATTCTCATGCCCACCGATAATGTTTTACCGTCACGCTGTATCTCGCCGTCTATCCTGTCAAAGGGTTCGTGGAAATCCCTGAGAAAAGGGAATATATCATCGGGGGTCTTGCCGGTGACTTCCGGCGGGCTTAGTCCGGTTATCTCCTGCGCCGAGGTATTGAATGAGATGATTCTCCTGTCCATGTCCGTGGTGAATACGCCGCTCGGCATGCTTTCTATGATATACTCGCTTAATGCCTTCAGGTCGCTCAGGACGGTATCTTTTTCCTCGAGATTCCGTGTCGCCTTGTGTAGTTTCTCCGAGAGGTAGCCGCTGAGAAAGGCTACGATATAAAATGCCGTGATATAGGCGAATATGTTATAGAACAGATTTTTTTCCGTAAAAGTGAGGCTCGGCGAATTTCCGATTATGCCGTAAAACTGGAGGTCGAGCAGTCCTCCGTAAAGTACGCTGCTTAATGTGGCGAATATATAGCAGGCGCGCCTGTTCAGCACAATGCCCGCAGAGAGTATACTCAGCGGAAACATGAATGAGAATGTGCTTTCAATGCCGCCTGTGATATAGATCAGGATGGTTTCAGCGGCTATATCCACGGTGATCTGTGCATATGCAAAGGCGGTGTAATGAGCGGGTTTTTTCAGCTTCCTGAGGATAACGGCATAGAATATGGTCAGAAGGTACAGAGAGGCGATGAAATAGGAAAAGTCCGACGGCCTGGAGAGTTGATGGTATTCTATCCTGAAAATATAAAAAGAGCCGAGGAGAAGGGTGACCACCACCACCCTGAAAGATATAAGGGCGCTTATACGTTTTGCGAGGTCTGTGTGCGTATATTCCGGTGACTGCCAGTCAGTCAACAGGAATGACTGTCTTCCCCGATGCCGGTCAGGCCTTCGCATATCCCGGATAGGGTCAGTTGATAAGCGTTATAAGCTTGAAGATAGGCAGATACATTGCGACTACTATAAAACCTATCGAGCCGCCGAGAAAAACCATGAGCACCGGTTCAATCATTGATGTGAGATTAGCCACAGCATTGTCGACTTCATCGTCATAAAAGTCCGCAATCTTTTCAAGCATGCTGTCCAGGGCGCCCGTGGACTCTCCGACCGCTATCATCTGTGTGACCATCGGCGGAAATACCTTTGATCCGGCTAACGGCTCGGCTATGGTTTTTCCCTCAGATACCCCTTGCCTGACATCCAGTACTGCCTTCTCGATCACTTTATTGCCGGCAGTGCGTGCAGTTATATTAAGACCGTCGAGGATGGGCACACCGCTGCTTACCAGCGTACCGAGAGTGCGGGTGAACTTTGCAACCGCGACCTTTCTCAGGAGGACCCCGATGATGGGGAATTTCAGCATTATGCTGTCGGTAATCTTCTTGCCTCGTTCGGTACGCCTGAACTGGACTATAAATATCACAAAACCTATGAGACTTGCAAGGATTACCAGTCCACCGGTACCGCCGAGAAAATTGCTCATGTTGATAACGATCTGAGTGGGCATCGGGAGGGTGCCGCCGAGCTGTGTGAACATCTTTGAGAATGTGGGCACAACATAAATCATTATAACGACGATAACCAGGACGGCCACTGAAATAACGACCGACGGGTATATCATCGCGCCCTTGACCTTTCTCTTGAGCGCCTGTGCCTTTTCTATGTAAGTTGCCAGCCTGACAAGGATGGTATCGAGAATACCACCCGCCTCACCAGCGGCCACCATGTTTGTATAGAGTTCTGAAAAAATCCGGGGATGTTTCTTCAATGCATCGGCGAATGTCGAGCCGCCTTCCACATCGGTTTTTATTTCCGTGATCTTCTTTGCGAATGCCTTGTTTTCAGTCTGTTTCGACAGGATCTCAAGCGCCTGTATCAGCGGGAGACCGGCGCCTATCATGGTTGCAAACTGTCTTGTAAAAATGACCAGGTCCTTGTCTTTGACGCTGCCGCCAAAGGAACTGAACAGGGGTTTTGGTTTCGGGGAGATTTTTGTCGGAATTATGCGTTGTTTCCTGAGATAGGACTTCACCTCCTCCTTGGAGTTCGAGGTCAGTTCGCCCTTTACAATCTCCCCCTTAGGCGATTTACCGGTCCATCTGAATACAGTTGCCATTTTATCTCCCTTTTCCTAAGTTAGCGCGCTGCATCATATTGAGGAGCTCTTCTGGTATTGTGGATTTGCCAAGCGCATCTTCATAGGATAACTCACCTTTTCTGTATAATTCAAATAATGACTGGTTCATTGTCTGCATCTCGAATTTCGACTGTCCCGCCTGCATCATGGAGTAAATCTGGTGTATCTTGTCTTCCCTGATGAGATTCCTTATGGCGGGGGTTGGGATGAAAATCTCCACTGCCAGCACCCTTCCCCTGCCGTTTTTCCGGGGTATAAGCTGCTGGGCGATGATCCCTTCCAGTACGAATGAAAGCTGCACGCGTATCTGTTCCTGCTGGTGCGCCGGGAATACGTCTATTATCCTGTTGATGGTCTGAATGGTATTGTTTGTATGCAGGGTTGCAAGGGTCAGGTGTCCTGTCTCGGCAACGGTCAGCGCCGCCTCTATGGTTTCGATATCCCTCATCTCACCGATAAGCACAATGTCAGGGTCCTGCCTCAAAACATACCGCAGTGCGGACTTGAAAGAGGCGGTATCCGCATTAACTTCCCTTTGATTCACCAGGCAGTTCTTGTGGGGATGGAGATATTCCACCGGGTCTTCAATTGTTATGATATGTTCCCGGCGTTCGGCATTGATCTTGTCGATAATGGCGGCCAGTGTCGACGACTTACCGCTGCCGGTGGGACCTGTCACCAGGATAAGTCCCCTTGGTTTCTTGGCAAGCTTCTCTATTACAGGGGGAAGCCCCAGCTCCTTAAACGTCCTTATTTTATAGGGGATAACCCTGAAGGCCCCGGCAACCGCTCCCCTCTGCACGAAAATATTACCCCTGAAACGGCTCAGGCCTTTCACGCCAAAAGAGAGATCGAGTTCGTTTTCCTCTTCGAACTTGTGTTTCTGGGCGTCCGTAAGCACACTGTAGCACAGGGCTTTTGTGTCAGCGGGGGTGAGGGGAGGTTCGTTGTTGAGAACGGTCAGTTTCCCGTCCACCCGTATGCGGGGCGGCGAGCCCGTGCTTATGTGAAGGTCGGACGCGTCTTTGTCCAGCATGATTTTTAATAAATCATATAATGTAGCCATATCTATCCTCAGAAATTCAAAGTGTTAATTGTGTATAAGTCAAGTGTCATTTCTCTTAATTTTATTCTGCTTATAAATTCGGATGATTCAGAAAAAACCTTTAATATTGTTTCTGAATCTTTCCTTGCCATTACTTGTTGAAACCCGTTTTCCCCATCAATCCGCAAAGGTCACTCTCAGGATCTCTTCTACTGAAGTCAGTCCTTCTTTGACCTTTGTAAGGCCGCTCATCCTGAGCGTTTTCATTCCCAGCCTGATCGCTTCCCTCTTTATTTCCGATGCTGACGCCCCCTTGAGGATCATTTCCTTTATCTCTTCCTTCACAGGCATAACTTCGTAGAGTGCCAACCTACCTTTATAACCCGTATCGCTGCACGCGGAGCAACCCTTGCCCTTGTAGCACTTGAATGTGTTGATTTCATCCTGTGAGAATCCGATATTTATCAATGTGCTTTCGGGAATCCTCTCTTCTTCCTTGCAGTGTTCGCATATCCTCCTGGCAAGCCTCTGCGCCAGGATCAGGATGACCGATGCTGAAACGAGGAACGGCTCGACTCCCATGTTCAGAAGCCTTGAAATCGTGCTCGGGGCATCATTGGTATGGAGGGTGCTCAGGACAAGGTGTCCGGTCAGGGCTGCCTTGACGGCGATCTCCGCTGTTTCAAAATCCCTGATCTCACCAACCATTACAATGTCAGGGTCCTGCCTCAGAAATGATCTGAGGGCGGATGCAAAGGTCAGGCCGATGTCCTCCTTTACATGAACCTGGTTTATACCGTGAAGATTGTATTCAACAGGGTCTTCCGCTGTCATGATATTGACGTCCACGCTGTTGACAGTGCTTAGAGCTGAATACAGGGTAGTGGTTTTTCCGCTTCCGGTAGGGCCGGTTACAAGCACCATGCCGAAGGGAGAGTGAATTGCCTCATTGAAGTCCTTAAGGGCGTTTTCCTCAAAGCCGAGCTTTGTGAGGTCGAGATTCAGGTTGCTTTTGTCCAGTATCCTCATAACGATCTTTTCGCCGAAGAGCGTAGGCAGCGTTGATACGCGGAGGTCAACCGCCTTGTCCTTTATTTTCAGCTTGATCCGGCCGTCCTGTGGAAGGCGCCTCTCTGCGATATCGAGTTCCGACATGATCTTTATGCGTGATGTAAGGGCCGCCTTCAGCTTCAGGGGGGGCTGCATTATGTCATAAAGCACACCGTCAATCCTGTAGCGCGCCCTGAGGCTTTTTTCATACGGTTCGATATGAATGTCGCTCGCCCCCCTTGTTATGGCCTCGCTCAGTATGAGGTTGACGAGTTTCACCACAGGGGCGTCTTCCGTGGCGCTCTTTAATTCCCCGATGTCAATGTCATCCTCGGTTTCCTTTATGAGGTCCAGATTCTCATCGTTGAAGTCCGTGAGGCTGTCAACCACATTCTGGAGTTCGCCTACCGACTGCTCATAATGTGTGGCAATCGCTTCTTTTATTGCGGATTCCTTGGCGACAACGGCCTGCACCTCGTAGCCTGTCATGAATTTCACGTCATCTATGGCAAAAAAGTTGGAAGGATCGGTCATGGCGATTGTCAGTGTGGCGCCGTTTTTGGATATCGGGAATATCTGGTATTTGTGAGCGACATCATACGGAATGAACTTGACGACCGAAGGATCGATTTCCTGCGGCGAAAGAGTGACGGCAGGGACATGATACTGTTTGCTGAGAAAATCTATCAATACGTCCTCCTTCAGAAAACCCAGCTTGATGAGGTTCGACACTATGCGGCCGCCTTCTTTTTTCTGGAGGTCAACAGCCTTCTCCAGTTGTTCTTCCGTGATTATATTCTTGCTTACCAGCAACTGCCCTAATTTTGCCGACATTATTTAAAAAGCAACCCTGAAATCTTTTGTCTTGTAATATCAAACAGTTATGGGCATTGTCGTCATTCCTTAACAATGCGTACAGGTCCTCTCGTTCCACATATCTATTCGGCAGGTCACTGAGAAAACTGAAGCAGGAATGACCGGTTGCATTTATATAACCAACAGTACACTGGTAAGCGCACTGGCTCTCGGCAACACTTCCTATTGCACTATACATGTAAATTTTTATGAATAGAACGGCACTACGGCCTCTGCGTTCAGAGGGCACTGTCCAAGGCGACCCCGCTACTTTACAACATAACATCAATTCACTCTAAAAATCAATCAGCAAGTCACGATAAACCTTTATAAGGTTATGTCACTGTAAGGTTGACAGATCACAATAACAGTGATATAAGGAAAATAACTGTAACTATTATCCTAATATCCCAAAATAAGGAGGTGCCTCGTGGTAAACAATACCAGGAAGGGAAGTCTTGTCTTGAAATTAGTGTTTATTCTGGTGATCGTGGGTTTTACCGGCTACGGAGTTGCCGGTATGATGTATGAATCTCCTGAACCGCCTGTACCCGTGCCTGTGCCGGATTCCAACCCTCTTACGCCTGCAAAAATTCAGCTCGGCATGAGACTGTTTATGGATAAAAACCTGTCAGACCCGGATGCGGGCAGCACAAAAGTCGCATGTGTCACATGCCACAGCCCCATGCTCGGTTTCTCCGATGCAAGGGTTCGCTCTACAGGGGTGTACAACCGCCAGGGAAAGCGTAATTCGCCGACGGTGTTCAACTCGGCCTACCAGCACAGCCAGTTCTGGGACGGCAGGGCTCAGTATCTGACAGACCCCGTGACAGGGGATGTCTTGCCGGGCACCAGCCTTGAAGCACAGGCGCTCGGACCCATCCAGGACCCTCTTGAGATGAATAACACGCCGGAGAATGCTGTCAGCTACGTACTTTACAGATACCGCAAGGCCCTGCTCACCGCATTCCCCGAGGTTGCGCCGTATATCGGCTCTTCCTATGAAGTCCCTGTGGTCTTCCAGGCCATAGGCAAGGCGATTGCATCATATGAAAGAAGCATCCTCGCCTTTGATTCCCCTTATGATTCCTATGTGGCGGGAAATCCCGACGCCCTTTCGGATGCACAGTTAAGGGGGCTGGCCCTGTTTAAGGGTAAGGGCAATTGTACGGCGTGCCATCCGGCACCCCTCTTTACTGATGTGACTTCCGGTAATCCGGACGGCGGTTTCCACAATATCGGAGTCTTTCGCCAGGGATATGAGACAGGCACAAACGATGCCACCGGAGAACCGCTTTTCCCCAACACCGATTTGCCGGGATACGAAGGATATGACCTCGGACGTTATTATGTGACAAAATCAACTGCTGACATAGGCAAATTCAAGACGCCGACCCTCAGGCAACTGCTCTGCACCGCTCCTTACATGCATAACGGCAAGTACGGCAGGATCAGGGATGCAGTGGAATTCGTTGTGAGGGGGACTGTTACTGGCATCAGCGACCCGTATGAAGACGACTTCGTCGGTGATGTGTCTCCGCTTATCATCGGGATAAGGAACAAGGACTGGTATGAAGATGAAATAAATGATCTGACGGCTTTTCTGGAGTCGCTGTCGGGCGGTCACATGTGCGGCGGT
>JAADFS010000292.1 GCA_013152795.1 Deferribacteres bacterium | reverse complement strand
CCGACAGAATCTGCCTGAGCCCTTCCCTGACAAGTGCGTGATCATCGGCTACGAGTATTCTTATCACCGGCTTTCCCCTTAAGTCACTGAATCAGAGGCGCTTTTCAGCCTCATAACAGGATAATTCCCTCCCGGCCGGTATATGAGCCGGCACTTTCATGCACCATCAGACATCATGACTTTTAAATTCAGGAATGAATAAAGAATGCCCCCCGCGTTCTTGCTTAAAATTTATCACTAACGGGTTTGAATTGTCAATTTGCCCGCCGTACACCGTCAAATCTCCCCATCCTCCGCAGCCCCGCGCCCTGCCCTTGCCTTCGGTTGATGCTTCTGCTAAAATGACATCAGTTTGATAACTGTAACTTATTGATTTACCGGCACATAAGGCGGAATTCCCTGTGCCTGTCGGATTTTTCCCTTGAATTTCCTTATGGAAGACTTATCGCTGCACATTCTCGACATTGCAGAGAACTCGATAACAGCAGGCGCGGACAGGATAAAGATAAGGATAGTTGAGGATATAAAGAAAAATCTTCTCCTTATAGAGATATCCGACAACGGCAGGGGCATGGACAGTGAGATGCTGGAACATGCGAGCGACCCTTTTTACACCACGAGGACCACAAGACGCGTCGGGATGGGGATACCCCTGCTCGCGCAGGCCGCAAGGGAAAGCATGGGGGACATAGATATAAAGACCGAAAAGGGGAAGGGTACCACCGTCACCGCCACCTTCCGCTATGACCACATAGACAGAAAACCCCTCGGTGATATCGCGCAGACCATGGCCGTCCTTATCGCCTCCAATCCGGATATCGATTTCATATTCGAACACGAGAAAAACGGCAGGACATATACTCTGGATACCTCTGAAATAAAAAAGGAACTGGACGGTGTGCCCGTAACCACACCTGAGGTAATAAAAATTATTAAAGACGATATAAGTACGTGGCTAAATAGTACGGGTAATATGATAGAATAACGTTCAATATCAGTTATAAGCATTTAGCGTATAAATTTACATTTCTTATACCTGCGTTGCGTGTTACGAGTTCCGTGTTACGGTCTTTACGGTCTATTGTGAAAACTCGCACTCCGCGGCCGGTTTAAAGGAGGGTGTATATGGAAAAAAAGGGGAAGATTTTAATACTTGATGATGACCCTGTTGTGACATTAAGCTGCAAGAGGATTCTCGGCGCTGAAGGCTACAGCATCTCGACCGTTGAGAAAGGAGAAGACGCCCTCAATAAACTGGCAAAAGAAGACTTTGACCTGCTGATTTCCGATATAAGACTCCCCGATATAAGCGGAATGACCGTGCTCAAGGAGGCGCGGATAATCAAACCCAGCACCGATGTCGTCATGATTACAGGCTACCCCACCCTTGAAGATGCAAAAGAATCGACGAGGCTCGGAGCGGAGCAGTACCTCGAAAAACCATTTACACCCGAGTTCATGATCAATGTCGCAAAAAAGATATTCGACAAGAGGGGATGGATCCTCAGGCAGGCCTTCATTGATGAATTCAGGGACTCTGTGGTCTCCCTCCGGGACAAGGAGAATCCCGTTATCTTTTACAAGGAAGGCACGTGGGCGAGACCGACGAAAAACGGATTGTGGGAAATGGGCTGCGACCTCAGGTACTGGCTTCTGACGGGCAACCTCATGTATGTTGAATTTATAAAGGGCATAGACAAACTCAAGGCCGGCCAGCCTTTTGCAAGGATCTATTCGAGCAGCGGACAGGGAAGCGACCTGCTTTCACCGATGAATGCGGAGTTGAGGGAGATCAATACCAAGGCGAATGATGTGATGGCCGCTTTACTCAAGGAACATCTCTCGGAGGGCTGGTTGTTATGGCTGGCAAGGGTATTCCCTTTGGAGACGTGAGCCGGATAATAACCAATCCCTGACAGAATCAATAACAGACACAGCGCGGGGGGAGGGAATCATGTTTAAGATTTTGAAAAAACAGGAGTTGTCAGAGAATATAACCCTGTTTGAGATCGACGCAAAAGACATTGCAAAAAAAGCGGAACCCGGCAATTTCATCGTCCTCAAGATCCATGAGGAAGGGGAGAGAATCCCGCTTACCATAGCGGACTTTGACAGGGAGAGGGGAACCCTGACCACCGTCTTCCAGAAGGTCGGCAAGACCACCCATCACCTCGGAACACTCAATGAGGGGGATTACATATCCGACGTAATAGGCCCCCTCGGCATCAACTCCCACATAGAGAATTTCGGCAAGGTGGTATGCGTCGGCGGTGGGGTGGGGATAGCGCCTGTTTATCCCATAACAAGGGCATTGAAGCAGGCCGGCAACCACGTGTTTTCAATCATAGGCGCACGGACTAAGTCACTCCTGTTCTGGGAGGACAAGATGCGCGAAGTCTCGGATGAGTTGATCGTCACAACGGATGACGGCTCCTATGGCAGAAAGGCGGTTGTAACCATCCCTCTTGAGGAACTCCTGAAGGAGCACTCCGACATAAAGCTGGTGATAGCCATCGGCCCCGCCATAATGATGAAATTCGTCTGCAAGACAACCGAGAAATACAATGTAAAGACCATGGTCAGCCTGAACTCCATCATGATCGACGGCACAGGGATGTGCGGCGGGTGCAGGGTGGAGGTCGGGGGAGAGACAAAGTTCTGCTGCGTGGACGGTCCCGACTTTGACGGACACAAGGTTGACTTTGACCTGCTCATGGAAAGACAGAGAATGTATCTTGAGGAAGAAAGGACGGCCTTCGAGAGATACAAGGCGGCATTAGGGGGGTGACATGGGAACAGAACCTGAAAAACAAGATAAAAAGACAAAAATCAGGGTAAAGATGAAGGAGCAGGAGCCCGCGGAAAGGGCCCGGAATTTCAGGGAGGTCCCTTACGGATACACCCCTGAGGAGGCGGTGGAGGAGGCTTCAAGATGCCTGTCATGCAAAAAGCCTCCGTGCAGGGAGGGCTGCCCGGTGGAGGTCGAGATACCCCGGTTTATCGGCCTGATCAAGGAAGGGAAATTCCTTGAGGCGTGTTACACGCTTAAAGAGAAAAACGCCCTGCCCGCTGTGTGCGGCAGGGTATGCCCGCAGGAGATCCAGTGCGAATCCCGCTGTATTGTGGGCAAAAAGGGTGAGCCGGTTGCCATAGGCAACCTCGAGAGGTTCGCTGCTGATTACGAGGCGGAAAAAGGCGAGGTCAGGATACCGGAGAAACCCCGTCCCACGGGCAGGAAAGTCGCTATCATAGGCTCAGGCCCCGGCGGCCTGACATGCGCCTCGGACCTTATAATGTCCGGCCACGAAGTTACACTCTTTGAGGCACTGCACAAGCCCGGAGGTGTGCTGGTTTACGGAAGGAGTTCAGGCTGCCGAAGGTGATCGTTGAAAGGGAAGTGGACTACATAAAAAAATTAGGGGTCGAGGTAGTGACCAATGCCGTGATCGGCAGGCTTTTTACTGTTGATGAATTATTAAATGAAAAGGGCTATGATGCATGCTTTATCGCCACCGGCGCCGGGCTGCCCATGTTCCTCGGCATACCCGGGGAAAACTTCAACGGTGTCTACTCTGCCAATGAATTCCTGACAAGGGCCAACCTCATGAAGGCATATCTGTTTCCTGAATACGACACACCCATAAAGAGGCCCAAGAGGGTTGCGGTATTCGGGGCCGGCAACGTGGCAATGGACTCAGCAAGGGTTGCATTGAGGCTCGGTGCAGAAAAGGTGTACCTTGTCTACAGGCGTTCCGAGGCCGAGATGCCTGCAAGAAAGGCGGAGATACACCATGCAAAGGAAGAGGGAGTGGAGTTCGTGCTCCTGACCAATCCCGTGAGGTTTCTTGATGACGGCAAGGGGAATCTGCGCGCGGTTGAATGCATAAAGATGGAGCTCGGGGAACCTGATGAATCGGGCAGGAGACGGCCGATTCCCGTGGAGGGCAGCGAATTCCAGATGGAGATAGACGTGGCCATCCCCGCCCTCGGCGCAAAGGCGAATCCCCTCCTGCTGAAAACCCTGCCTGACCTCAAACTGAACAGGAGGGGTTATATAATCGCCGAGGAAGAGACGGGCATGACATCCAAGACGGGCGTGTTCGCGGGCGGCGATATAGTGACGGGCGCTGCAACGGTTATCCTGGCAATGGGCGCGGGCAAAAAAGTGGCGAGGGCGATAAACGAGTATCTTAAATGGAAATACTGGGATGTCAGCGGTTTTATAGAGCAGTAATGCGGGTGCTTAATGTTGTATGGCAGGAGAGTTTCTGGTTGCGGGTTCTGAGTTCAACGGCTGTAAAAGGCGATGGGTTTTAACAGAATAGGGTGCAGGGTGCAGTTGTCAGGGTGCAGAATGAAACCCCTCCCCCTTGA
>JAADFS010000291.1 GCA_013152795.1 Deferribacteres bacterium | reverse complement strand
TCTCTGTTTCCACTTTTCTCCAGTAAGCTTTTTAACTCTTTTGTCTTTTTGAACATCATCTCAAACCGCTGGCGTGTTGTAAGAGACATTTGATACCTCAATTCAAAATCGATCTCTTTCTCTTCATTATCTCTGCTTAATTTTAATATGGGAGTCATAGTTGCATCATTATTTGCATTTTTTAAAATAACCTTACGGCGTCATAAAAATATCACTTGCAGGGCAATGGAAGGGTGGCGCTTTTCCGCCAGACTCCATTGCCCGTTCATGCAACATTAAGGATAGCACACTCCGGCGACCTTCTGAAAGATTTCTTTATGCCCCTTCCGCATGTTATTATCTCTCACGGCTCCCAGACCAAGAGTTGGTTCGAATGCCCGCGAAATTTTAATGCCTTGAGCTTCATAAAGCGGCATCACAGGCTATGAACGGAAAGGAAATGGAATAATCAATGGAATCTTTTGAAGAGTTAGGTCTGTCCGAAAGGACATTGAGAGTTTTAAGACAAAGGGGTTTTGAAGAACCCACGCCGATTCAGGCAAAGACAATACCGGCCATACTCGCCGGCGAGAAGGACATAATCGGCCAGGCACAGACCGGGACGGGCAAGACCGCCGCCTTCGGCCTGCCGGTCATTGAGCGCCTGCAAGCAAAGGCAGGGGAGGTGCAGGCCCTTGTCCTGACGCCGACGAGGGAACTTGCCATCCAGGTGGCGGAGGAGATTAACTCACTAAAAGGAAAGAAGAAACTGAGCATTGTCCCGATCTACGGGGGACAGTCGATAGACCTGCAACTGAGAAGCCTGAAAAAAGGGATAGACATTGTTGTGGGCACACCCGGCAGGATACTTGACCACCTGAAGCGCCGCACATTGATGCTTGACAGAATATCCTACCTTGTACTGGACGAGGCCGATGAAATGCTGAACATGGGCTTTCTTGAAGACGTGGGGGAGATCATGGAACAGACCACGCCTGAGAAGCGCACCATGCTGTTTTCCGCCACCATGCCGCGTGAAATAATGCAGATCGCCAGAAAGTATATGGGCGAGTATGATGTGATGAAGGTGACCAAGGGGCAGCTTACGGTCAGCCTCACAGACCAGATTTATTTTGAGGTTGCCGCAGCGGATAAATTCGAGGCCCTGTGCAGGATCATCGATATCGAGGAAAAATTCTACGGACTTGTTTTTTGCAGGACCAAGGTCGACGCCGATACAATCGCCGGCCGGCTGGCGGAGCGCGGCTATGACGCCGATGCCCTGCACGGAGACATGTCGCAGGGCCAGAGGGAAAAGATACTGAAAAAGTTCAAAAAGCGTCTGCTCAATATTCTTGTAGCGACGGATGTGGCCGCAAGGGGGATAGATGTCCGGGATCTGACGCATGTCATCAACTACGCCCTCCCGCAGGACCCGGAGTCGTATGTCCACAGGATCGGCCGCACGGGCCGGGCAGGCAAGGAGGGGATAGCCATAACTTTTATCACACCCCAGGAATACAGGAAGCTTCAGTTTATACGAAGAGAGGCAAAGACGGATATCCGCAGGGCGAAACTGCCAGGCGTAGCGGATGTCATTAAATCGAAAAAGCTCCGGATCAAGGCCGAACTCCGTGATATCGTAAAATCACCCCCGCGGCGGGAATACATTGAGATGTCAAGGGAACTCCTGGAGAATAACGAGCCCGCCGACATACTGGCCGCCCTCCTGCAATACTCCCTTCAGGATGAACTGAGCGAACAAAGCTATGCCGAGATAGAAGATGCGGTTGTCGATACCAAGGGCAAGACACGGTTATTTGTGAAGCAGGGCAAGCGCGACGGGCTTACACGCGGAAAACTGGTGGATTTCATAAAGGGTAAAGGCGGGATAGCAGCCGGGAAAATAAGGGGCGTCCAGATCCTCGATAAGTTCTCATTTGTAACACTGCCCTTTAATGAAGCGGAGACACTGTTGTCCTGCCTGAAAAAACACAAAGGGAAAACAGGCCTGCTGATTACAAAGGCCAAAAAGGTTCACGCAAAGCACCCTTGAATTCTACTGCATTACCGTGTTGACCGTACTTATATGTGGAAAATGCCGAACAGCCTGTTCAGCAGGAGCGGATGCCTCAGCCGCCGCCACTGAAACCGGTCGCCGGCATGGGGGAGGCGCTGCTGCCGGAGCCTGCTCCGAAGCTGAAGGCGGAGATGACTTTCTTTACCTCTCTTGAAGCGCACTTGGGGCATTCGGCATTGTTTTCTGCCGGGTACAAACTCTGAAGAAGGGCAAATTTGTTATTGCATTTAAGACAAACATATTCATAGATAGGCATTGCTTCCTCCTCAGGTTTTTTATAGAATGTTATTTATTTTATCTCTTGAGCAATCAGCAAGTCAATAAAGCGTAATGTTGCGTAAACGGGCAGAGGAGTTTGCATGATCAGTGATGAGTTAAAGAAGAAACTACTGGAATTCCGGAGGGAGCGTGACTGGGAGAAATTTCACAGGCCCAAGGAACTTGCCGTTTCATTGGTCATTGAGGCCTCCGAGCTTCTTGAAAACTTCCAGTGGAAAACCGACGGGGAAGTCGCGGCAATGCTGAAAGGCAAATCCGCTGAAGGCGTATCCGAGGAGATTGCGGACATTGCCATCTATCTCACATATCTGTGCCATGATCTGAATCTTGACCTCGAAGAGATAGTTTCCCGGAAGCTCGATAAAAACAGGGAAAAATATCCTGCACACAGGGTGCGCGGCAGCGCAAAGAAATATAATGAATACAACACCCCCGCCTGAAAAACAGCCGGTCAGACCTTAAGGGGCCTTTCCGGCCGGGTTTCCCGAAGAGATCGGTCTTCCCGGTGAATTCCTGTCCGTGGGCAGGAAAGGTTGCTGAAACTTTCTTCCCTTGGGTATACTTCAAGGTTAGAATGTAGAATCTTATTCATAATATTCAGGCCGGAGGTATTCATGCCCCTGTTTGGCGAACTCTTTGTCAGTGAGCTGTTGAAAAAGCCTGTTCTTGACCCCCGGGGGGATGAACTCGGCGTGGTAAAGGATTTCATTGTCGTCAAGGGAGAGCCCCTGCCCAGGGTCTCGGCCATCATCATAGAGGAGAAAAAGGAGCGGTATTTACTTGAATGGGAAAACGTCGGCATCTTCAACAAGCGCATCATCTCCTCCAAGATCTATGCCGGCAGGTTAAGGCATTATGACTACTCCGAGGAAGACCTGCTCATAAGGCGCGATATCTTCGACAAACAGATTGTGGATGCAAACGGCGCCAAGATCGTAAGGGTCAATGATGTGAAGCTGGAAGGCAAGGACGATTATGCGTGTGTGACCGGGGTTGATATAGGGATAAGAGGCCTGCTGAGGCGCCTGGGGATAGAGCGCAGAAGCGAAAACATCTACAGGATATTCGGAAAGACTCTCCCGCACAATATAATAAGCTGGAACTATATCCAGCCCCTGGAGCCGAGGCTTTCAACCATATCCCTTACGGTTCCCCGCCAGATGATCTCCGCGCTGCACCCCTCAGACATAGCGGATATTATAAGCGAGGCGCCCCTTGATCAGGGGGCGGCCCTTTTCAACAAACTCGACCCCAATGTAGCCGCCGAGACGCTTCACGAGCTTGAGCCTGATATACAGAAGTCCATCATAGACAGCCTTGATAAGGACTATGCGCCCCAGATAGTTGAAAGGATGCCCCCTGACGAGGCCGCGGACCTGCTTGCAGACCTCGAGTCGGACAAGGCCAGGGAAATACTCGAGTCCATTGAAAAGGAAGAGGCCGAAGACATTCAGGAGCTGCTTGCACACGAGGAAGATACCGCCGGAGGGCTGATGACAAACCAGTTCATATCCTATCCGCCGGGGCTGACAATACAGGAGGCCCTCGACAGATTCAAACTCGATGCCCATGAGGTCGAGACCGTTTACTACATATACATAACCGAGGGCGAGAGGCTCACCGGTGTCACAACGCTGAAGGATATGCTGCTTCACTCTCCCCAGATGACCTTATCCGAAATAATGGAGAGCAAGCTCAAGACGGTCTCACCCGATGCCGACCAGCAGGTGGTTGCAGAGATCATATCCAAATACAACCTGCTGGCCCTGCCCGTGGTGGATGACGAGGGGGACCTTCTCGGCATCGTAACCATCGATGATATCATGGACATACTCCTGCCCACCGCATCCAGGAAAAAGAGGAGGAGCGTATGAGCCTCCGCAGCATTTCGGCCACGTGGAAAAAGCTGGTACTGTTTATCACGATAATAGGCCCGGGGATAATCACCGCCTCCATTGACAACGACGCATCGGGCATCACAACGTATTCCGTAGCCGGCGCCCGCTACGGCAACATGCTGCTGTGGACGCTTATTCCCACCACGGTGGCGCTTGTTGTCATCCAGGAAATGGCGGCAAGGATGGGAGTGGTCACAGGCAAGGGGCTTGCGGACCTTATCAGGGAAAATTACGGTGTAAGGGCGGCCTTTTTCATGATGATAATCCTGCTTATCGCAAACTTCGGCACCACTGTGGCGGAATTTGCAGGGTGGGCCGCGAGCATGGAGCTGTTCGGCCTGAGCAAGTATATCATGGTGCCCCTCGGCGCGTTTTTTATCTGGATACTCGTGATCAAGGGCAGTTACAGGGTCGTGGAAAGGGTCCTGCTCGGGGCGTGCCTGCTTTATGGCGGCTATGTGTTTTCAGGCTTCATGGCAAAGCCCGCGTGGGGCGAGGTGCTTTACAGCACTTTTGTACCCACGATTAAAGCGGAGCCTGAGTTCATCATGCTGAGCATAGCGATCATAGGGACAACGATAACACCCTGGATGCAGTTTTACCTTCAGTCATCCATTGCCGAAAAGGGGATCAAGAAAAGGGATTACAGGTACTCAAAGCTCGACGTCACCGCCGGATGCTTTATAACCAACATAATCGCCTTTTTTATAATCGTCACATCAGCGGCGACCCTGTTTCCCAACGGAATCAGGATTAACAACGCCAGTGAGGCAGCCCTTGCACTGAAGCCGTTTGCAGGGGAGTATGCAACGGTCTTTTTCGGCATAAGCCTTGCAAACGCCTCGATACTGGGGGCCATAATAGTGCCGCTTGCAACAGCCTATTACATATGCGAGGCCATGGGATGGGAGGCGGGGATAAGCAAGACCTTCAGGCAGGCCCCGCAGTTTATGTGGATATACACGGCGCTGATTGTAATTTCAGCCCTGCTCGTCCTGGCGCCCGGCGCCCCGCTGGTTCTCCTGATGGTGCTCTCATCGGTCTTAAACGGCATCCTGCTCCCCTTTGTGCTTGTTTTTGCCCTGTCACTTATTAATAATAAAAGGATCATGGGAGGATTCGTTAATTCAAAAATTCATAATTATATTTCATGGGCAACGGTGATTACGCTGACGGTCTTGGCAACTGCCATGCTGTTTATGATAATATTGCCTGAGTTCAGTAAACTTTAATCGTGGCATGAACAGGGTTGCGAGTTGCGGGTTCAACGGCTAAAGGCGATGTAATAATTGCAAGGTGAATCTTAAAGTTGCATAAACAGGCAGAGGAGTCTGCCGGGAAACGGGAAAAAGGCCGTTCTCCGTGTCGGTTAACCGTGTCCGTTTCTGTTCTTTGTCTTTTACGGACACGAACAACGGACACGAATCACGGGGAGTTGATATGCCGTGCGGAATATTCCCTGAAGGTATCGCAGATAAGGCTTTCGCGACATATTTATGCCACTGTAAGGTGAAGTAAAAAGGAGAGAATAATGGTTAAGACAATAGAATTTGTGGACGGGAAGGTGCGGATGCTTGACCAGACCAGGCTGCCGCTTGAAGTGGTCTATGTTGACTGCACGGACTACCACATGGTGGCCGAAGGGATAAAGAAGCTCCGGATCCGCGGGGCGCCTGCCATAGGAATAGCCGCTGCAATGGGAATAGCCCTCGGTGCACGGGACGTCAGGGCGGCTGACTTTGATGAATTCATGAACGGCCTGGAGCCGGTGTTTCAGACCCTGCTTGCTACAAGGCCGACCGCTGTGAACATACAGTGGGCGGTGGAGAGGGCAAAAAAGCTGCTGTCTGAGAAAAGGCATGAGCCTGTGGACAGGTTAAAGGAACTCCTGGTGGAGGATGCAAAGAAGGTGCTTGAGGAGGATATACAGATCAACAGGGCGATAGGCAGATGGGGCGCGCAGTTTATCAGGGACGGCGATACTGTTATCACACACTGCAATGCAGGCTCGCTCGCCACGGGCGGATACGGGACAGCCACAGGGCCGATCAGGGTCGCTGTTGAGCAGGGCAAGAAGATACAGGTTTACGCTGATGAGACAAGGCCGGTGCTTCAGGGCTGCCGCCTGACCGCCTGGGAACTCATGCAGGACAACATCCCGGTAACCCTGATCACTGACAACACGGCTGGCGCACTGCTGCGGAAAGGCGAGATCAATCTTGCCATAGTGGGAACGGACAGAACCGTTGCCAACGGTGATGTTGCAAACAAGATAGGGACTTATTCACTTGCCGTCTTATGCAAGGAAAACGGCGTTCCGTTTTATGTTGCAGCGCCCCTGAGCAGCATTGACTTCTCCATACCCTCCGGGGACCTGATTCCTATTGAGGAAAGGGGCCCGGAAGAGGTGACCCATGTGTTCGGATGCCGGATAGCGCCGGAGGGTGTGAGGGTGAGGAACATCGCCTTTGACGTGACACCTGCCAGGTATGTAACCGGTATAATTACTGAAAAGGGTGTATTCAGGCCCGGTGACCTGCACCTGCTGAATGAAAAGGATGCAGACCTCGAGGCCGTAATGCTGAAGCCGGGGGAATAAAGACAAGGTTGCGGGTTGCGAGTTGCGAGTACAGGGTTCAGAAAGAACAAGTCCCCCCTCCCCTGGCGGGAGGGGGCTGAGCTGTTACCACTGACGAAATCGCAGATAAAGTTTTTCCGGCAGGCTCTCCTGCCCCGCCGGCGGTATTTTTATGCTTAAGTGGTTTATAATTTAAACAAATGACCATAGAAGAAATCTGGGAATATTACAGGGAAGACCTGGAATCAGCCGAGGAAAAGATCCACGAGACACTCCGGACAGTGGCTCCGGCAATATCCGCGGTGGGCAACCACACGTTTTCAGCCGGAGGCAAGCGCATCCGGCCCCTGCTCGCCATCCTCTGTTCAAGGATTTTCGGCGCGCGGGGAGACAGTGTCAGCACCCTTGCCAGCAGTGTGGAGTTTATCCATGCCGCCTCCCTCATTCATGACGACGTGGTGGACGGCGCTGACCTCAGGAGGGGCCAACCCTCGGCGCACTCTCTGTGGGGAAACCAGGTTGTAATACTCGTGGGGGATTTTCTCTATGCAAATGCATTGAGGCTTGCCAACCTCCTGAAGAGGCAGAAGGTCATGGACGCCCTCTGCACCGCCACGGCGAAGATGAGTGAAGGGGAACTCATACAACTGAGCAAAAAAGGCAATCCCGACATGTCGGAAGAAGATTATATGAAGATAATACAGGGTAAGACAGCCATTCTCATGTCAGCCGCCTGCATGGGCGGCGCAGTGCTCGGCAATGCCTCGCCTGCAGAGGAGGAGGCGCTTGCATCGTTCGGGCTGAAATTCGGGTTTGCTTTTCAGATAGCGGATGATATACTTGACTATATGGCCACGGAAAAGGCCTTCGGGAAGAATCTCGGCAAGGACCTTGAGGAGGGCAAGATAACGCTTCCGCTTATCTATCTGCTGAAGGATGCGGATGACGGTGAAGCGGCTGAGATCAAAGAGATCATCAGGGCTGAAAAGATGACAGAGGAAAACCTTCTCTACATCCAGGAATTATTCCGCAAGCATAAATCCATTGAGAAGAGCTATCAAAGGGCCAAGGCCATCATTGATGAAGCGCGAAAGGGGCTTGAGATATTTGAAGACTCGATGGAGAAAAACGCCCTGCTCGCAATTTCGGATTATGTATTAACAAGAAAGAAGTAGAAGGGTTGGTTGCATAAATGGCAGGAGGGCCTGCCCGCATGCGATGTTTTTGTGCCCTGTAAGGTTTATATATAAAGCGACTGGCAACTGAGAACTTGGAACTCAGAACTTAGAACTTAAAAAAACCATGCACCCTCTGGTAAAACTGGCAAAAGAGGCCGTTGAGCAGTATGTACTCAACGGCAGGGTGATCAAACCGCCGGAGGATCCCGTCCCCGAGATGATGGAAAAGGCCGGTGTCTTTGTTTCAATAAAAAAGCACGGCCAGCTCAGGGGGTGTATCGGCACGTTTCAGCCCGCCACTGAGAATGTCGCAAACGAGATTATACAGAATGCCATAAGCGCCGCCACCCGGGACCCGAGATTTCCGCCCGTGAGCCCCCAGGAACTGGATGAACTGCAGTATTCCGTTGATGTGCTGACAGCCCCTGAAAAGGTTGCCGGCAAGCAGGACCTTGACCCCAAAAGATACGGTGTTATCGTTAAAAGCGGTGCGCGCAAAGGCCTTCTTCTTCCCGACCTCGAGGGGGTCGACACAGTGGACGAACAGATCAGCATTGCGTCAATGAAGGCGGGTATATTTCTGGACGAGGATATCGAGCTTTACCGCTTTGAGGTCAAAAGGTATAAATAATGCCGGATAAGACCCGTCTCGAACTGGACATAGAACATTGCGAGAGATTCAGGACACCGCCGGGTGTCAAGATCCTGATAGTCTTCCTTGTAATCGCCGTCTTTGCCCTTGGTGTGTATACGTTTAAGCTCAGGCAGGAGCTTGCAAAGAAACAGCAGGAGATAATCCTGCTGAAGAAAAACCCCGCTGCGGAAATCCCGCCCCCTTAGGCGGGTCTCTTCCACGGGCCGCTTTTGCCGCCGCGTTTCTCCATGAGCCTGATGTCGGAGACAATCATCGCCCTGTCCACGGCCTTGCACATATCGTAAATCGTAAGGGCTGCAACAGACACTGCGGTCAGGGCCTCCATCTCAACGCCTGTCTGCCCCGTGCATACGGCCCGTGCCTGTATGTCAATCCTGTTTTTCTCCCTGTCGGCGCTGAAATCCACTGACACGGATGACAGATTGAGCTGGTGGCACAGTGGAATAAGCGCGCTTGTCTTTTTTGCAGCCATGATGCCCGCAAGCCTGGCGGTCTCAAAGACATTGCCCTTTGCGACCCTGTTGTCTTCGATCAGGTTGATGGTCTCCTGCTGCATATAAACCGACCCCCGGGCGACCGCTTCCCGCAGGGTTGCCTCTTTGCCGCTTACATCAACCATGGTTGCCCTGCCCCGCTCATCAATATGTGTGAGTCTGCCGCCTGCCGTGCCTTTTGATTCCTTCATTTCATTCCGTCCTCTTTTTGCTGTTTTAATAATATAATTTATTGCCTGTTTCTTTACAACCGCCCCCACACAACTCGCAACTCGCAACTCGCACAACCCGCATGCCCGTTTATGCAACATTAATGTATAATTAGAAGTCATGAAATCACCGTTTCAACGGAAGAGAATCTTTAAAAGGAAATAAAACACAGCAATGCCGGTGCTTTACCTTATAGACGGAAACTCCTACATATACCGCGCATTTTACGCGATCAGGGGGCTTTCAACCTCAACCGGTATTCCCACAAATGCGGTCTACGGGTTTACCACCATGCTCCTGAAGATACTGAGGGAGAAGCAGCCCGAGTATTTTGCAGTGGTCTTTGACGCGCCCGGGCCCACAAAGAGACACGAGGCTTATGAAAAGTACAAGGCCCACCGGCCTGCCATGCCTGATGACCTCAGGCCGCAGATACCCCTGATCAAGGAAATAACAGATGCATTCAGGATCCGGATGATTGAAAAGGACGGCTATGAGGCCGATGACATACTGGGCGCTATTGCAAGGGAGGCCGAATCCAGGGGCCTGGATGTCTACATTGTGACAGGGGACAAGGACATGTGCCAGGCGGTAAGCCCCAGGGTCAGGCTGTATGACACCATGAAGGACAGGATCACCGAAGAAAAGGATGTGCTCCAGCGCTTCGGCGTTGAACCTTCCCGCTTCCCGGAGATCATAGCCCTGACAGGCGATGTCTCGGACAATATCCCGGGGGTGCCCGGCATCGGTGAGAAGACCGCCGTTAAACTGCTGAAGGAATTCGGAAGCCTCGATAACCTGATAAACAATCCCGAAAGGATCAAAAACGCAAGGGCCAGAAAGGCCGTATGCGCCCATCTGGACGATATCAGGCTGAGCAGGGAGCTTGCAACCATACACTATGATGTGCCCCTTGATATATCAGTGGAAGACCTCAGGCCCGGCGAACCTGACTGGCCCAGGGTGCTCGAGCAATTCCGCAGGCTGGAGTTCAGCCGCCTCATCAGCCTGATCCCCGAATCCGTAGCCGGGGGGGCCGCGGCGAAAACCGAATACATAACCGTTCTCAGCAGGGAGACCCTTGAAGAGGCGCTCTCCGGCATAGGGAATGAACTGAGTATCGACACAGAGACGACCTCAGCATCGCCGATGACGGCCGAGCTTGTTGGCATATCGCTTTCCACTGAGCCCGAAAAGGCGTATTATATCCCCCTTGCACATTCCTATCCCGGAGCGCCGGAGCAGTTGCCCAAGGATTATGTCTTTCGGCGGATGAGGGAAACACTCGAAAACCCGCATGTGGGCAAGACAGGGCACAACATAAAATATGACCTTATTGTGCTGAGAAACGAGGGAATCAATATGGCGGGCATTGATTTTGACACCATGCTCGCCTCCTATCTGCTTAATCCCAACAAGACGAATCACAACCTCACCGACACGGCCATGGAGCGTCTCGGCATTAAAAAGATGTCCTTCAGGGATGTGATGGGCAAGGGCAGGAAGAATTTCAGCGAGGTGCCCGTGGGCGAGGCCGCTGAGTACTCCGGTGAAGATGCTGCCGTGACATTGAGACTGAAGAGGTATTTTGAGCCCGCGATCAGAAGGGAAAACCTTGCGGGACTCTTCCACGACCTGGAGATACCGCTCATAGAAGTACTTGCAGACATGGAAATGGCCGGCATAAAAATCGATATCGAACTGATGAAGGCCTTTTCAGAGAGACTGTCTGCAGAGCTTGCAGGCATTGAAAAGAGGATATACTTCCTGGCGGGCGAGGAATTCAACATCAACTCGCCCAGGCAACTGCAGGAGATACTGTTTGAGAAAATAGGCCTCAAACCCGCAAAAAAGACAAAGACAGGATATTCAACCAATATCGATGTGCTCGAGCAACTCGCGGCCGAACACGACCTGCCGAGGGAGATAATCGAATACAGGGGGCTGTCAAAACTGCAGAACACATACGTCGACGCCCTGCCGAAGCTCGTCAACCCCAGGACAGGGAGGCTGCATACATCATTCAACCAGACGATAACCGCAACAGGAAGGCTCAGCAGCTCAGAGCCCAATCTGCAGAACATCCCCATCAGGGGCGAGTGGGGCAGGAAGATAAGGGAGGCGTTCATAGCCGAAAAGGGCAACCTCCTCCTCTCATCGGACTATTCCCAAATAGAACTCCGCATCCTCGCCCACCTGAGCAATGACGGCAAACTCATCGAGGCGTTCAAAAACCACGGGGACATCCATGCCGGGACCGCCTCGGAGCTGTTCGGCGTGGCCCCTGAAGATGTGACGGATGAGATGAGACGCAGTGCAAAGAGCGTAAACTTCGGTGTCATTTACGGCATCAGCCCCTACGGCCTGAGCCGGCAGTTGGGAATATCACCGGAGGAGGCGAGGTATTACATAGATACATATTTTGCCAGGCACAGCGGCGTACGGGATTATATAGACAGGCTGATAAAAGAGGCCGCCGAGACCGGTTATGTGACCACCATCCTCGGCAGGAAAAGGGCGATCCCCGAACTGAGGAGCTCAAACAGGAATATCCGGCAGCTTGGTGAAAGACTCGCGATCAATTCACCTGTCCAGGGCTCGGCAGCGGATATAATCAAGGTATCGATGCTGAATATATGGAGAAGATTAAAAAGGGAAAACTTAAAGACACGGATGGTCCTGCAGGTGCATGACGAGCTGCTGTTTGAATTGCCGGCGCACGAGAGGGATACAGTCAGCGCACTGGTCAGGGAAGAGATGGAGAATGCGATAAAGCTCTCGGTCCCGCTGAAGGCGGACATCGGCATCGGCGCAAACTGGGCCGAGGCTCATTAAAAATAATTTTCATGACAGGAGGTTTTTTATTCCATCGGTATTCGGAAACACGGGGGGGCTGAAGAAGAGTGAACTCAAGTCCCTTGAGCGGCTCTACAGGAGACGCATCCCGAAGGACAAGGCGCTTACAGCGGAGTTTGCAAAATACATAGCGGACTGCTCCGCCTCCATAGGCCGGCAGGTTGGGGTGCTTGCGGACAGGAGCGGCAATATAAGCCATGTTATCGTGGGTGATGCGAAGGGCATCTTTATCCCCGACCTTTCCGCCTACCCGCTCGGCAGAAAGGTCCTCCGGGGACTGAGACTGATCCATACCCACCTGAAGAGTGAAGGCATAAACCGGGATGATATCACGGACCTGTCACTGCTCAGGCTCGATGCGCTCATCGTCATAGGACTGAAAGACGGCCGGCCTGACAGTGTCACGCTTGCATACCTGTATCCCTCCAATGAAGACACGGGATATGAAATCAAGGGCCCGGTGCCCTTTCACGGGATGGACAGGGCATTTGAGGACTTCGGCGGCCTTGTCTCATCCATAGAGAACGGCCTGCAATCACACAGGACAGGCTTTGACGTAAAGGACAAGAGGGAGAGGGCGGTACTTGTAAGTGTAACGCGCAGGCCGAGGCATGAACAGGAAGACTCCATGGAAGAGCTCAAGGAGCTTGCCGCTGCCGGAGATGTGATAGTGCTCGATACAGTCCTTCAGAGACCCAAGCATATCAATCCCAAGTATCTCATGGGCGAGGGCAAGATAAAGGACCTTGTCATCAAGGCCATGAACAAAGGGGCGACCATGCTGATATTCGACCAGGACCTCAATCCCTCCCAGTCAAAGGCCATCAGCGACATAACAGAGCTGAAGGTCATAGACCGGTCACAGCTCATCCTGGACATATTCGCCCGCCGGGCCCACAGCAGGGACGGAAAGGTGCAGGTGGAGCTCGCCCAACTGCGTTACAGGCTCCCGCGGCTTACGGGAAAAGGTACTGCAATGTCCAGGCTCATGGGCGGCATCGGGGGAAGGGGCCCCGGTGAAATGAAGCTGGAAGTGGACAGGAGAAGGGTGAGGGAAAGGATAACGCTCCTTGAAAAACAGCTTCAGTCCCTCAGCCGTGCCCGGCAGCAGAGAAAGGCGCTCCGGGCCGCAAAGGGCATCCCCATCATATCGATCGTCGGGTATACGAATGCAGGCAAATCCACACTGCTCAACAACCTCACTAGGAGCAGCACGTCCGTGGAGGACAAGATGTTTGCAACCCTTGACACGGCAAGCAGGAGACTGAGGTTCCCGCGGGAAAGGGATGTGATAATCACGGATACGGTCGGCTTTATCCGCGACCTGCCGAAGGACCTCTTCGCGGCCTTCAGGGCCACACTTGAAGAACTGGCGGATGCAGACCTGCTCCTGCACGTGGTGGATATATCCAATCCCCGGTTTGAGCAGCATATCAAATCTGTAGAAAAGATCCTGTCGGACCTGGGGCTTTCGGGGAAGCCCGTGCTGCTTGTCTTCAACAAGGAGGACCTTGTGGATAAAGATCAAGTGAGGGCCCTCTGCAGCCGGTTCAACGCCGTCTCTGTTTCAGCCCGGGACCCCCGGACGTTTCACGGCCTTCTGAAGGCCATAGAGGAGAGGCTGTGGCCGCGGAAGACCTGAGTTTTTTGCAGGCAATATTCTCCAGCCCTTAAACCTTACAGTGGCATAAAATACCGCAGGCGGGGCAGGCTGCACTGTCAAACCCGATTGACATTGTTCGGAAGACCCTATATTCTATAAGAGTACACAATAAGTTAACAATGTATACACGGGTTGCCTGTTTATGAAAATAATAATTGCTGATAGCTGTTCACT
>JAADFS010000290.1 GCA_013152795.1 Deferribacteres bacterium | reverse complement strand
GCAGAACCGTAATCATAATCCGCTCCCCCAAGAAACGTAGAAGCCAACAGCGGGTCTATGACAAGGGGTTTTGTATTGTCGTACTTTCCAACCTGAAAACCGTAGGTTAAACCTTGGCCTTGAGATGAAATTATGTAGTTCGCAGCAACCTCAACCCTCCTGCCGTCAATCTCCTGATAGGCAACGGGCTTTGTCATCTTCACGGTCCCGAGGGCTGTCGCTATCTCGAGTTCACCCTTCTTGTTTATCCTGAGCCCATCTGCTCCCTCTATTTTAAGCATGATGTCTTTAACCGAACCAGATGGCTGTACAGTAAAGAGTTTCTCCATATTCCTCCCATATGCCTTCAGCTTAAGCTCTATGCCCTTATATATCTCCCCAAGGCTCACCTCCTGCCACGTCGGAATACCTGTCTTCCAGTTCTCTTTCTTCCCGGTGAAATAATTGACCTTTGTAAGTGACTTATTAATACCTACGGGATACAAAGAGGCTGTTTCCTCATTGGAGGCTGATTTTTTCAGCCCCACAAGGCTCTCCCTTAATGCCACTGCCTTTAAAGTTAAATCTTTAGGCCGGAGAGCAGGGTTTATAACTTTGTCCTTCGTGTTTCCTGCCGGTTCCCTCCTGACAAGGCTGTAAACGATCTCACCCCTGTCAGTTACATATACTATACCCGCAAATGTGTTTGCATAAAACCTGACTGATTCATCACCGATCGATCTGTCCCTTGTTCTCGATAAAAGGCATCTGAAGCCCTGAAACCTTCTTCATTACAGCACCCTTGTCCACGTCTGAGGATGCAACTGTTGGGAAAAGCATCAGCAGAAACAAAAAACCTGTCAAACTTATCAGACTTATTCGTTTTTTCATAACCCCCTCCTGTTTAACATTTTTATTGACCCTGACATAAAACAGCAAAAAAGTACAGATACATCTATGCCTTATACTGCATACTCTATCGATTCCCCTGCCCTTTTCCGCTCAGCTCATCTCTTTTACCACACCCTTTAGGCCCCTTACACTTATCTGTATCTGTTGGAGGGACAACCGTAAACCCATTATACAGATAGCCCTCCTCTGTCTGACCTCCGGGGTTCGTAACCAGTATGTGATAGGGGCCCACGGGCAGCCCTGCAGGAAATGTGGCGGTTATCGTGTCAGGCCCAACCACTTCAACATCCGTAACTGCACCCACCTTCTTCTTCAGGATTATAATCCCCATGGTGGTTGAAGTCACAAAGGTGTAATCCCCTGATACGTATACGTCATGTGCAACTCCGGGAATGGGTACTGAATCAGCGAGGTACGGCTCATGAGGGTCGCTTACATCGATTACCTGAAGCCCTTCATCACCGTCGGCCACATAGGCATACCTACCTGATACGTAGACAGCACGAGCAAGGCCGGATGTATTGTAACCACCGACAAGCACGGGTGCAGAGGGGTCGCTTACGTCTATCACCTGAAGCCCTGCCTTGCCGTCGGCCACATAGGCATAGCCTCCGTAAGCGTAGACTCCATACGCCATCCCGGGCGTATCATGGGAACTGACGAAGACCGGCGCTTCGGGATTGCTCACGTCTATTATCCGCAGCCCTGCCTTGCCGTCGGCCACGTATGCAAGGTCCCCTGTCACGTAAAGATCGTTTGAAGAGCCTGACACATAGGCAGAGGAAACCAGCACCGACTCCAAAGGATTGCTTATATCAATTATCCGGAGTCGCTTCACTGTCTCAAAGGTTCTGTCCACAACCACCAGAACATATGCATGGTTGCCCGAAACGTGCACGCTTATGGCGTCCCCTATGTCGTAAAGATATCCTGCAACGTAAAGCGCCGCAGGGTTGCTGACATCGACGACTTCCAGTCCAAAGGGACCAAAGGCCAGATATGCATATCCTTCCTGAACGAACACGTCCGGCGTTATACCTCGGTACTCGGGACTGCATACAAGCATGGAAAAGTCGTCTGTCTTGACGGGCAGACCGGGGTTCGAGACATCTATCATATCCATTTGATACGTGTAGTCATAGTAGTCTTCAAGGTAATAAGTCGTCAGGTATGCATAATCACCGGATGCGTGCACTCCGTACGCCCCGTATTCCGACAAGTAAAATCCTTGGAATACAGGGATTACAGGACTGCTTATGTCCAGCACCTGGAGAGACTCTCCGGCAGCAACATAAGCATACCCGTCCTCCACGTATACGTCGTTGCTCCGCCGTCCGTACAAGCCTGCAAACACGGGTCTTTCCGGATCACTGACATCCACAACGTTGAGACCGTTTCCACCTGCCGAGATGAATGCATAATTGCTTGAGATCTGTATCTCGTATGCCCCTCCATACGACGCAGGAAGAATATCGATGCGTCCGGCGAGGACCGGGGCAGCCGGATCAGAAACATCAACGACGGAGAGCGTGCCCGCTCCCGCAATGTAAGCAAGACCACCTGAGACGAGTATTGAAGGTGCCGGGGAATAGAAGCTGGCAAGAACGTCGTCAGTAAAAGTTCCTGCCAGAACAGGGGTCGACGGGTCTGTGACGTCGAATATCCAGAGCTCGGAACCAACCATGGCATAGACAAGGTCTCCCTGAACATACAGGGAACGAACGTCTGGCCCGGTTTCGTAAAACGAGACACTGACGTGAACCACAGGGTCGCTGATATCGATAATCTTAAGGCCTGCCTGACGCTTGGGCCACGACGACAAAGGAACTTCCGATTTCATGGCCGCATACAGGTAACCTCCGGATACAAAGAGATCCGTTACATAGCCGCCTTCGTGATCTCCATAGTAGACAATATCCGCTGGAACAGGGTTTGCCGGATCTCTGACATCCATGATCTCCAATGATCCCATACCGGCGATCAGATAGGCATAATCTCCGTATACATATACGTCTCGTATCTCCCACACGCTCGAGTAACCACCGACACGTGCAGGCGATGCAGGGTCGCTTATGTCGAATACGTTCAGATCCTTGCCGGCTACATAGGCATAGCTGCCGGACTTATATACCCTGTATGCATCTTTCCATTCGAGGAGGTCGCTGCTCCCCATGAGAAAAGGCCCTCCGCTGAGCAGGCTTACCCTTGCGCCGGGCTCAAA
>JAADFS010000289.1 GCA_013152795.1 Deferribacteres bacterium | reverse complement strand
AGAAATCGCCGGATCGAGTCCGCTCATACTTCAACAGCGAGACTACAAAATATGCTGCTTGATGTTGCTATTATTATGAGACGGTTAATAAGTTCTGAGTTCTGAGTTCAGGGTTGCGGGGTTCAGCTCCAGGCCTGCGGCCCTTTGCCTTTTCTCCCTTTCCATTCTGAATTCTGACTCCTGACTCCTGATTACTTCAATTAAACCTTATACTTATGGCCTAAATGATATATTACTGTGATATAATTCAACAGTAGTTAAATAATTCAGCCAGGCAAACAATCGGAGAGGCATTTTGGCAAAATCAAGGATTATGCAGGCGAACAGGAAAAGAGAGTCCAGGGCCATCGAAAAACTTACTCCGGCCCGGAGACTTCAGATCGCGTGTGAACTTTCCGACCTGTGTCGTGAACTGGGAAAGGCAGGCAAAAAGGCGGTGCATGGGACTGGACAAAAGCCTTAAAAAAATTGCACGCATCATGAACAGGCTATCCGCCTCGGGGGTAATAAAAGGATACGCCCTCATAGGAGGCCTGTCTGTCTCGGTATGGAAGACGCCGAGGGGCACCCGTGACATAGACCTTCTCGTATCACTGGACTCGACTGAACATATCGATAAATTCTGCAATGCTCTCAAAACTGAGGGGCTTGCTCCGGATATACTCAGAGGTGCCGTCGGTGATCCGTTTCCCTATCTTGTAAACCTTAATGTTGCATAAATGGCAGGAGGGCCTGCCGTAAAACCTTTATAAAGCGATGGGATATTGGAAATATGTCTTTATTGCAGGAAATAACGTAAAGTGAAGTTCAAAAAGACGTCAATATGCTGTGCAAAGTATTTCCTGAAGGTATCGCAGATAAAGCTTTTCCGGCAGGCCCTCCTGCCCGCAAGCGGTATTTCTATGCCAGTGCAAGGTAAAGGCATCACATGAAGGCATACCCGTTGACATGCTTATTGCAACCAGGAAGTGGGAGGATGAAGCGGTATCAAGTGCAGTGCCCATCGACTTTCGCGGGGTGATTATCCCTGTCATTTCTGCCGAATATCTTATTGTCATGAAATTAAAGGCCGGCAGCCCGAGGGACCTGCTCGATGCACAGGAATTACTGCAGACCGAAGGTCTTGATATGACAAGGGTTGAAACCCTTGCGAAGAGGCTCAGGGTAGACAGGCGGCTGGCAAAAGCAAAGCGGGCTGACATGAGCTGAACGATATCCATCTGAACTGTATCAGGTTCAGAGTTCCGGGTTGCGGGGTTCAGCTACCGGCCTGCGGCCCTTTGCCTTTTCTCACTTTCCATTCCGACTCCTGAATTCTTCTGAAATCCGCCCCCCAATCCTCCCGCAGTACTTTATGTTGCGGGTTCCGGGTTCGGAGTGGCGGGTTGTTGAGGGAATTATCGATGATAGTGGCTGTCAGGCGCTGAGCGTGTTTAATCTTTCAACAGGCAGATTTTCTATGGTTATGTTAACAAGGTCTTTCAATGACAGTTTCTTGCTTGCATCAAGGATTTCGATGCCGACTATATGCCTTTCTGCATCAAGATCAATAGTGACACCCTCCTCTATATCCAGGTTGTCATCAACATATGCCTCTCTAAGCTGTATATAGAGCGCATCAGCCTCTCTGTCATATTCTATCTTCATACTGTATTTACTTCCTCCTCTCGGGCGGCCGTTTCTTTTTTACTGCGGTGATAACTGTAAATCCGTCATCATCTTCTTTGTATGTTCCCCTTAAATATTTTTCAGAGACTTTTATCCATGCATTTGATCTTCCTTCAACGGTCGGCGTAAAGAATTCAGGATTTCGTATTGCTGATTCAACTTCATCTTCTGTGATTTTATGCCATCGCATTCTGTTTCTTGCATGTCTCAGATACTTTATGGCTTTCATGCTCAAATATATCAGAAATGTAATCTATTAGGAAGGCGTTCAAGCCTTGCGCAAGTTAGATGCATAATCCTTACAGTGGCATAAAATACCGCCTGCGGGCAGTAGGGCCTGCCGGAAAAGCCTTATCTGCGATACCTTCAGTGCTAACAGCTCAGCCCCCTCCCCCTAACCCCCTAGGGGGACTTGTTTCTTTCTGCACCCTGACAACTGCACCCTGCACCCTTACTTTGAACTCAGAACTCAGAACTTTGAACTTTATTTATATACAAACGGCTAAAACAATGACAGGGACGTTACACTGTCCGGCTGTCCAGGTTAAATACCTGCCCTGTTATGCCTGTTGTTCCGCAGAGATAACAGATAAATCGGGCAACCCTGTCAGGGTCGGAGAAATCCTTTACTATACTGTCACGGAGCGCGGCCTGCCTGGCCTTTTCTCCGGCTCCTGTTCCCATGCCGGTCAGCATGTAGCCTGGCAATACTGTATTGACCATGATGTTGTATGCGCCCAGCTCTCTTGCCGCGGCCAGTGTCAGCCCTGCAAGGGCCGCCTTTGAGGCCGAGTATGCGGCGAGGCCTTCCCTGCCCCGGATGCCTGCAATGGAGGAGATGTTGATTATGTGCCCGCTTTTCCGCTCTATCATGCGCGGCGCAACGGCGCGTATGAGATTAAAGGCGCCCCTGAGATTGGTGTCCATCACTTCGTCGAAGTCTCTCTCCGTGGTTCTGATGAGCAGGGCCTCTTTTGTTATGCCGGCATTGTTGACAAGCACATCGATCCCGCCCCACTTTTTTATGACCTCATCAACAAGGGCGGCGACCTCCCCGGAATCCCTGACATCCGCACTCAAGACCATCGATTCCCGTATGAGGGATGCCGTCTCTTCCGCTTCAGCGGCCCTCTCCCTGTAATGAACAACAACCCTGTGCCCCTCCCTGCCGAAGGCAATGGCAACGGCCCTCCCAAGCCCCCTTGATGAACCTGTTACAAGACAGACCATTTTTGATATTTGATATTTCAGAGGGTGCAGTTGTCAGAGTGCAGGAAAAACATATCAACCCTCAAACTCTCAAGCTCCGAACTTTGAACTCTGAACCCGCAACCCGGAAATGCAACATTAAGGTTTATTTGATGCCCTTTATTCTTTTCTTTATGAGGGCCGGCCCCCTCCTGCCGTGAGCTACAGCCAGTATAATGATCTTATCTTTTTCCACTATGTAGATTATTTTATATGGGAACCTTTTTGTGAAATGTTTCCTTGTTCCTCTATACTCTGTTTGATGTATATTGGGATTTCTTGCAATAAATCTTATTCCTGCATCAACCTGCAACAGAAAGTCGTATCCCAGGCCTTTTCTTTTTTCTTCATACCATAAAAACACTTCCCTGAGATCATCTTCCGCCTCGGGTCTGATTATAACCCTGTACTTCATTTCGCGTTCATTAATCTTTGGAGAACATCTTCCCAGGGAGAGCCAGCATCGGGATTCCGGTGGTAAGCATCCAGTCTTTCATCAATTAATTTTTTATCATCTTCAGTTAGTTCAATCGCGTCCGCTTCTGATGCTATAGTATCCCAGATGTCTTCCACCAGTTGAATCCTCTCAGGAATTGATAACCCGAGGGTATCCGTGGCCGATATTTTTTTCATGGCTGAACAACCTCCTGTCATCTGTCTTTTTTTTTACCTTGCAGTAGCATTGAAAACATCGCCGGCGTGCAGGTTCTCCTGCACGTTTATGCAACATTAAATTTATTTTAACATCTCATGCCTGAACAGTGCCCAGCCCTGGTTTATTATTGTCACGCAGGAAGTTGAACAGAACTTCATTCTGCCCCCCCTCAAACCCTCAAACTCCGAACTTTGAACTCTGAACTCTGAACTTTGAACTTTGAACCCGCAACCCGCAACCCGCAACCCGGATGCAACATTAAGGCTCATGCAGCATCACGGTTATATCCGCCTTTTTCCTCAATTCATTTATATATTCCCGCAGCCTGGCCTTCAGTTCCTGTTCCACAAGGTATTTCTCTATCTCGTCCTTTACATCATAGAAATCCCTGCCCCTGAACCGCTCCCTGTTGTTCATGTAGTATGACTCGATCTTTTCAAACGGGATATGGATGAGTATCTTTATCCTCTTGTTTATGTATTCATTTATGATCCTGTTGCTGTCGACGCTCGTCTCCCCCGGCTCAGGGGACAGGCCGAGCCTGAATCTGCGCGCCTCTTTCAGGAGCAGGAGCCTGTCTATCATGTCGTTGAGCACTTCCTCCCTGGTCACGTCCCTGCCGGCTTTCCGCGCGGCGCGGAATTCGCTCTCAAGCTCGCTGAGAAGGATCACGTCGTCATTTACCGTTGCAACCACCCTCTCCAGAATCTCCGCAAAGACGATACCCGCAGAGAATAAGTAAACCGCCGCAAGCAGGATGATGAATACAATTCTCCCCCTTATCATTTTAAAACGCCTGTCCGAGGCTGAAGTGAATCTCTCCTGAACTCTCGCCTTCCTCCCTGTTGAGTTTGTACCCGTAATCTATCCTTACAGGCCCGACAGGGGTGCTGTATCTCAAACCCGCGCCCACGGTGTATTTCATCCTTGTGTCAGTGTCCTCGGCCAGTGTCCATACGTTTCCGGAGTCCACGAATGTTACAATGCCGAATCCCTTGCCGATGGAGATCCTGAATTCACCGTTTACGAGTGAAAACATGTTGCCGCCTGTGGGATTGCCGTCCGCACCCTTGGGGCCGAGCGTGTCCTGGCTGTATCCGCGCACCGTGGTCCTGCCGCCCAGGAAAAACCTCTCAATCAGCGGGAGCTCCTGCGTGCCGCCGAAGCCGTAAGCGGCACCGCCCCTGAAGGATACCGCAAACACCAGGCCTTTCATCAATCCGAAATACCATGAACTCTGCAGTGTGGCCTTGACGAATTCCACCTCTGAGAGAAATGCACCGGAGGCAAACTTCAGGATGACGCCCTGGAGGGAACCCGAGGTGGGATCAAACGGGTCGTCCCTTGTATCATAGAAAAGTGAAGGCGAGATGCTGCCTATCCCGATGGTGCCGGCATCTTCCCTGCTCAGTATCACGTCCGGCGCTACATCGGTGGTATCGGTGAAGGAATATTCGTAGTTAAGCCCCCCTTTCAACTGGCTGGTGAATTCCTTCTCAATGCCGGCAAGAAGGCTGAGCCGGTCGATCCTGTAACGGGTCTCGTCAGTGTCGGGATTGACCGCCCTTGTCTCTTCCTTGGTCAGGAACAGATTAAACGGTATATCCGGCTCATTGAAGAGCCGGGGTTCCCTGAAATTCAGCACGTACTTCTTCTTTACCGAACTCGCCTCTGCGCGGAATCCTATGCGCCTGTTGTATCCGCCGAGATTGTCGTATCTTATGTCAAGGGAGGCACGGAATTTTTCATAATCACCGTAGCCCAGGCCGATCTCCACTGAGCCGGGGTTGCCCTCCTTAAGGGAAACCACCAGGTCTTTGACGAGGGCACCGCGTGTCTCCTCCGCCGTATCCGTCATGTCGATGGAGACCCTGTTGAACAGGCCGAGCTTGTACAGGCGCTGCCTGGTCTTTATAATCTCTTCATAATTGTACGGGTCGCCCTCTTTTATCGTGAATTCCCTGCGTATTATCCCGGGCTTTGTCTTGCGGTTGCCGCGTATGATGATCTTCCCTATGACAGTGGGCAGGTTTTCGGTTATCCTGAAGTCAAGGACGGCATTGTCACCGTCGAACGTGCTTTCAACGTCAACGCGCGCATCGAGGTATCCGTAACGGCTGTACAGCGAAAGCAGCCTGTATCTTGCATCCCTGATGTCCGTCACATTGTAGGGGCTTCCCTCCCGGAGCCTCAGGGCCTTTTTTATCTCAAACCTGTTTATGTTGCTGTTGCCGTGTATCCTGACCTCTCTGATTATGGTCCGGCTTCCCTCATGGATGGTGAATACGAGATCAAGTTCGGTTCCGTCTTCACTGAATTTCTTTTCAATTCCGGTTACACCGGCCTTGAGGTAACCGAGCGCATTGTAGAAGTTGACGAGTGATTGCCTGCTGCCGCTCAAGAGGTTTTCATTGTACGGCTTGTTTTCCCTGAGGAGGACAACCCCCCTGAGCGCACGGCCTGGAATGCTGTTGCCCTGAAAGGTGATCTTTCGCAGGATAACCCTTTTACCTTCATTAATGAAGAATGTGACGGTAATCTTCTCCTCTGTCTTCTCCACCCCTGCAGCCACCGTGGCATAGTAATACCCCCTGGAGAGATAGAGCCTTTTAATCCGGCCGACCGCCTCCTCCACCAGTTCATCCGAGACCTCTTCATTGTCCATAAACGGGGCTTCCTTTTTCAGCTTTTTCGCGCTGACCGCGGAGTTGCCCCTGAAGACCAGCTCGAGCCCCGGCCCCCTGTCCACGGGAATCTTCAGGACGCCGTCCCTGAATTCGTACGGCCCGACAACAGGCCTGAGGTAGCCCTGTTTTTTATAGTACTCCCTCAGTCTGCCGATATCTTTATCCAGCACATCCATGTCAAGGATGTCGCCTTCGGAGAGCCTTAACCGTCCTTCAGCTTCAGGAGGCACATCTATCTCCCTGATAACAAGCGGCCGCCCTTCCTCAATATTTACATATAGAATCACCCTGGAGGGCTTTCCCGCATCCGCGGCCCTTATATCCACCGCAGCATCCGGAAACCCTTTTCTCCGGTAAAACCCCGCAAGGTCTGCCCGCGCCCTGCCGAGGAGCTCTTCACGGAAGTCTTCATCCTCCTTGAAAATAAGAACATCCCTGATCTTTCCGGCGGACAACTTCTTGTTGCCCTTTATGACGATCTTCTCAATAACCGGTATCTCTTTCACGATATATTTCAGCAACACACCGTCTCCCAGGCGCCGGGCCTCAACCTCTATGTCGGTAAAGATATCCTTTTTGAATGCCCTCCTGATGCCGATTCTCAATCTTTCCCTGTCAAGGATGTCACCCGTGCCGAGGCCGGCTAGGTCGAGGAATTCCTCCTTTTTTATCCGGGTGAGCCCCTGCACCTCAACCGCCCTGATCACCTTATTGAATAATTCACCGCCGCCCTTGCTGAAACCGGCTGATGATGCAGCATAACCATGGGCAGAAAGCAGGAAATAAAAACAGGCAGACACGGCAAGGGTAATGAGCAACTGCCTGCTGTATTTATGTAGTATTGAATTTTTCATTTGAATTCAAACCTGTATTTCAGGTCCGCACCCACGCTCCCTATTTCGTTCTTTGAAGCACTGACCGATATATTCCTGCCGAGGCTGTATTTCAGCTTTATAACCGGCTCTTCGGTCGTCCCGATGGACGTGGAGTATATCACCGAAAGTTTATCATCAAGCAACTGCTTGCCCACTGTGATCTTCGGGCTGAATGCGCCGGTGGCCGTGGTATGGGGCTCGATTTCAAACCGCTCAAGCCCGGTGATGTATTTGAAATTTTCCGTCACCTCGCCCTGGATGTTTCCTGTAAGCAGGGACGCGGCCTCGCTCGCAAGGAGACCGCTCTCAAATCCCCTTGCCTCTCTCTTGACCTGCCCGAAGGTGAGCAGCGAGAGTATATCCTCCTCTGACAGGGGGGGGTCGGAAAACAGCGACAGGTCGAAACGGTCGATGGTGCCGTCCAGGTTCAGCTTTATATAATAGTCTCTTACAGAGGTCTCTGCAAGGAGATGAAAGACAGGGACGATGCGGTTTGCCTCGACAAACTCCACGCTGCTGCCCTCAAGCACCTTGAACTCGTTGCCCCTGAAATATATGCTCCCCTCGTCCGCCTCAATGGTGCCTATGAGCCCGTGTTCCGCAACAGTACCCGTGAGATTGACATCTATCTTCACGGGCGCCTTTGCGATATTATTGTCTATGAGAATATTGGCCGGGCCCTGTATGCGGATGTTAAGCTCCATCCCTGCCAGGAACGCGGGATACTCCACCGGGGCCTCCGCGACCTGCTCCATGCCCGGCAGCCAACTGGTGAACTCCACGTCTTTCCTGTACCTTGCCTTTTTGATGTCTATGGTCCCTGTAAGGCTTGAGGCCTTTGCGGAGGTTTCATAAAAAAGTCTTCCGTCGAATAAAGCGCTTACCCCTTCCATGGGCCTGATTGTGATTCCATTGAGTACCGCGGAAACAAAGAGCCTCTGCAGCGACTTCCTGTCAAGGTATCCCGCGCCCGAGAAGGTTATCGTGCCGCCGGCAAATGCGGCCTTCACCGAATCAAAGACAAACCTGTCTTTCTTTAAGAATATGGTGCCGTTGACAGGGCCGATCTTATACACAAAATCCTTCAGCGCGGCCGTCGCCTCATTTATGTTTATCTCTCCCGTAAGCTCGGGGTGGTCCCAGGAGCCTGCAATGCCAATCCTGAAATCGCTGCGGCCTTTTAAAGACGCCAGCCTGTCCGTCAATACCTTAAGAGGCGCTATGTCCATATCCCCCGTGAGCTTCAGGTCGTATCCTTCGTTTATCCGGAGGCTGCCTGAGGCGGACAGGTCGGCACCGCTGCCGTTCATTGAAAAGGATTTCACCCTGAACTCATCATCAACCAGTTCAAGGACAATGTCCCTGGTATTCCGGAAATTGTACCCGTACAGGCTCAGGCCGGCGGATGTGAACTCCGAGTACACGGAGACCTTACTCCCCTGTCCCTTCAGCCTGATATTGCCCTCAAGCGAAAGCAGGAGGTCCTCCGGGACTTCATCGAGGAATTCGGTCAGGAGAAAGTCATACCTGCCCTTTTTCAGTCTTATATCTGCGGACCACGGCATGCCGCCGGACAGAGAAGCAGTTGCATCCGCGGTGATCAGCCCGCCTGCAAGCGCGCCCTCCGCATCGAGCCTGCGGCCCGTGAGCCTTCCGGTTATCCTGCCTTTGTTCATCTTTATCTTTCTGAAGGCTATTTCATCAATATCAACAGAGAACTTCACGTCAGGCCTGTCGATCGTCCCGCCGCCTTTTAAGTCCATGCTGAAAACAGCATCAACGGGATAATCGGCAGGAGTCACGATATCCCGCAGTTGAATCCTGCTCAGCGAGGCGGAGACGTTGATCTTCCCGTTGAAGAACAGATCGCCGTTTGCCGCAAGGCGCGATTCACCCCTGTATGCCTCTAATGACTGAAATCTTATTTTCTCCGGCTCCAGGGCGGCCTCCACCGTAACCTTATCCAGCCTGCGGCCGTAAACCACGGCGTCACTTACGGTCAGCTCAGTGGAGCCTGAATACTTGTCCGTGTCACCCTCAAAAGACAGTAGGCCGCTGACCGTGCCGGATACCGGAATGGCCCTGTACGCCGCCTTTACGAGCGGCTCCAGGGGGGCCTCCTGTACCGAGGCATTTACGCTGAAGAATGGATCATTAAATGAAAAGAGCCCCTCCGCCTTCCTGAAACGGACCTTTCCCGAGATATCATAGACCGCCTTTTCCTGCCTGACCTCCAGTTGCTCCACTGACAGCAGTTTGATCCCGTATCTCAGATCAGCAAAGGCGCTCTCGAAATTCACCCCCCGTACAGTGCCTGCGCCGGCTTCAAGCCTGCCGGATATCTCAGGGTCATCCATCGGGCCTTTCATCAGGCCGCTGAATGATACCGGCGCAACAATATCCGAATAATACGGGGCCGTCAGGTCCGAGACATCCCTGCTCTGCACCCGGAGGTTCAGGGCCAGAGTGTTCTGCCGGAAGTCTATTATCCCGTCCATAACCAGGTCGGACAGTGATGTTGAAAGAACGGTATCCCTCAGGGTGAGGACGTCCCCCCTTAGTTCAATGGCCGAATCAGCAGTCTCCAGCCTGGCAAGCACATCACCCTTTTTGTTTACGGAGGTGTTCCGATAAGTTATATCCGCGGTGACCGACATATCCCGCCCGCTTGCATGATCCACCTGAAATGTCCCCTTGATCTTCCCCGGGGGAAACGGCGAATCCCACTTTATAAACCTGAAAAACTCCGGGCTGTCCACGCCGGAGACAGAGCCTGCAACAGAGAAATCACCATGGGGAATCAAAATATACGCATCACCCCTGAGGGTGCCTCCGTAGGCCTGGGCGGTAAATGAATTGAGGGCGAATTTTTTCTTTTTATACATTATCTTTCCCGCGAGATTATCAACCGCAAGGGTGTCAAAGACGGCGTTGCGGAGCCTGACCGTACCGCTGCCCCTCACGTCAGGCAATGTCCCGGTGATCTTTCCGTCCAAGGAGAGGGCGCCTTTGATATTTTCATTAACCTGCAGGATTTCCATCAATGTCTCAAGATAAAACCGCCCCTTTGTATTTAAATCAAATGTAAACCGCGGCAGTCTGGAGCCCTCTCCCCCGGCCAGGTCGATCGATCCGTCAAGGGACAGTACACCGTCTCTCTCCTGCTTCAGTCCGAAGGCCCTGTTTAAAACGGATGCGTATATCCTGGCCTTTGTGTAAAACCTGCCGCCCTTAATCCCTCCGTCCGGGGCAAGGAGGGCCTCGCCCTTTACGTGCAGGGAGGACCTCGAAGACCGGACATTGATCTCCGTGACGCTGATACGCCGGTTTTCAAGCCTGATTTTACCGTCAAACCCGCCTGAGATATCCGAACCGCGGGGGAGCTTCAGCGCTGCATCCCTGAGCGATACATTGATTGTCGAAGAGTTATTGTTTGAGACCATGTCCAGGAACAGGCCGCTTCCCGATATGCCGAATGAGCCTTTTGCATCAGTGTATTTTATATTGCCGTCGGTCAACTGCACGTTCTTCAGGCTCACCCTGTAGCCCCCTTCGCCGCCCGGGGATGAAGATTTCCTGATATTATCCATTATCCTGTTCACATCCGCCTCACCGATCGTCAGGTCCGGCTCTTTGAGCATCAATTTCCTTATCCTTATCTCTTTTGAAAGCAGGCCGGTCAGGTCGATGTATGCGCGTGCCTTGGTGATCCAGAGGAGCCTGTTTCCGTTTTTGTCAAAGACCTTGAACCCCTTGGCCTGGAGATAGAAGGGAAAAAGATTGATAACGGCCTTGTCAATGAGCACCCTTTCCCTCGTTGCATTCTCAAAAACAGGGATGATGATCCTCTTTATTGAATTCGACAGGTACGGCCCTCTCAGGAGAAAGAATAAGATGCCGAAGGCAAAAGCGGCCAGACTCAGAAATGCTGTTATTTTCGCTTTACGGGTTCTGACTTTTATCAACGGGCTTTTATTAATAGCGAATGTCCTTCCGGATTACAATCCATTATTTGCTCATCTTACAGTTGCATGAAAATACCGCCTGACTGGAGGGAGAACGTGTATTGTAAAAGTTCTGTGAGGCAGGCCCCCCTCCCTGTGTGCCCTTGCAGTGGCATAAGATACCGCCGGCGGGGCAGACTTCTCTGCCTGCTTATGCAACATTAAGGTTTATGCAACATCAATGTAAATGCTATAATACCTAAACAAAAAGATAAGCGTCAATTTAAAGAGGCCGGCTCAGGAGGATTTTTAAGGGCGGTTAGCTCAGTTGGGAGAGCGCCACGTTCGCAACGTGGAAGTCGGGGGTTCGAATCCCCTACCGTCCACCATAAATTTCCCTTGCAATACCTGCAGTTGCACGAAGATGCCGGTGCACGGCATATTAAAAGTAACCCCTCCCAACCTCCCCTTAACTTAAGGGGAGGAGTTATCCCCCTCTCAGGTTAAGAGTGGCCGGGGTTTATGCAGAGCAGGGCTTGTATGTTGACTCCTATATGATTCCAACGGCTATCATGACCGCCTTTTCTATTTCCTTCATTTTCCCGTCACTTATCCTGCCTGCGAAAGGCCCCTTTACAAGCAGGGCCTTGTCTATGGTTGTCACCTGTTCACATTTGGCCGCGGACGGCCTTGACAATCCACCTTCGCCCTTTGCAAATAAGACATGAGTGGGAGACGGCCGTAAGTTTGTGGATAAAGGCACCACAATTATATCATCGGCCAGTTTATTCCGGATATCCAGAGAGACTACGAGTGCAGGGCGGTTTTTGATATCCCCCGGCTTTGCAGGCAGGTTAACCAGGTAGATCTCTCCCCTTTTGGGATACTCAATCATCCCACGTCCTCTTCGCGCTTTCCTCAGCCACCTTTGCCCACTCCCTGTCCTCCTTTTTCTCATCTTCCGGGAGAGACAGGTAATAAGCCTCGATATCCCTTTCTATCGCCTTTTTCCTGGACTCAAGCAGCCACTCGCGCAGGGCCTCTTCCATTATCCGGCTCCTCGGGGTTCCTTTTTCTCTTGCTATGTTATCTATCTCCTCAAGCACATCACCGCTGATTGTTACTGTGAGTTTTGCTTTACGCCGGCCACCCGCAGACAGCATAATCAACCTCCTTTTTGTCATACCGATTATAAGACATCCGGTACTTATTTTCAATATCACCCTCTCACGCAGGGGGATTGAACCGTTACGCCGGTTTACCTTACAGTGGCATAAAAACATCGCCTGCGGGCAGGAGGGCCTGCCGGGAAAGCTTTATCTGCGATACCTTTAGTTATAACAGGGCACCCCCTCCCTAACCCTGGTTTATTATTGTCAAGGGGGAGGGGATTCTGCACCCTGACAACTGCACCCTGCACCCTCAACTCAGAACTCAGAACTCAGAACTTTGAACTTTGAACTTTGAACTTTGAACTTTGAACTCGCAACCCGCAACCCACAACCCGGAACTCTCCTGCCTGCTTATGCAACATTAAGGCTTATGCAATACCAGGTGAAATCCAGAATGACGGAATTATACCGGATGGACTCTCAGGCCTTTGATTTGAGGACCACGTCGACAGCGCCGGAGATCAGCTCCGTAAAGGACTGCCTCGCACTTCTGGGATAGACCTTGACATAGGAGGTGTAGCCCCTCCATAACTTCCTGATCACATTGTAGAAATTATGCAGCGGCAGCCTGACCATGAACTTGATGATATGAATGAGAAACGGGAATTCCACGGCTATTGAGAACAGCTTGTGGAAGTTTTCTATCTCCCTCTTGTCCTTCAGGTTCAGGATGGATTTATCATGATAGGTCGACAGGAACTCCTTTGCCTTTTCCTCATCAAGATAGCCGTTTGATACCGCATAATCATACAGCTCTGTCTTGGGGTAGGGATAGACCAGATACGCCCACGTGCCCGTGGAGCGGCATTTCACGTTCAGGTCCCACGTCTCCAGGGCCATTTCAAAGGTCTCGCCGGGCGAGCCGATCATGTTGTAGGTGAAAAACGGCACCTTCCTCTCATGCAGTATTCTGGCCGCCTTGAGGATGGCCTCTTTGCTCATATTCCTCTTCAGGACCTTGTTCCTGATAAAGTCGTTCCCGGCCTCCACTGCAAACGTGACATTGTAAAGCCCGGCCCTTTTCAGGTCATCTATTATCTCCTCGGTCACATGGTTGGCCCTGAGCACACAGTAAAAAGGCAGGCCTATCTCTCTGGAATACTTCTCGGAAAATTCCTTCACCCAGTTCTTGTTCAGGGTGAATATCTCGTCCCTGAACAGCACATATTCGAGGGGATATTTCGCCCTGACCTGCTTGATCTCTTCAATAACATTATCAACGCTCCTGCGGCGGATGATGCTGTCTCCCTTGGCCAGCATTTTATGGAGCTGGTGGTTGAAGCAGTAAGTGCAGTTGTAGGGACAACCGAAGGCGCTCATAAAGGAGAACGACTTGGTCTTCCTGTAGGAAGGGTACTTGTCGAATATGCTCCTGTCCGGAAAAGGCAGCTCGTCAAGGGACCGGACCTGGTGGGCCACCGGGTTTTTGTATATCTTCCCGTCCTTTCTTATCCACCAGTTGGGTGTCCGGGTGATATCCTCTCCTTTCTGCAGTTTGTCAACGAGGTTCGGCACCGCCTCGAATCCCTCTCCGCGGCAGATTGCGTCTATCTCTTTCTCCTCTTCTATCAGTTCAGGGGAAAAGGTCGGATGGGGGCCGCCGAACATGGAGAAAAAATCGAATTTTTTCTTCAGCCTTCTGTTTATCTCCACCATGGGGAGATGCAGGCCCGTAAAGGCGCTGTAGGCTACAATATCAGGGGAAAACTCCCTGAAGACCCGCTCGGCTTCATCATAATCCACAGAGGTGACATCACACTGGTGGCCTGCCTTTTTCAGGATCGCAGACAGGTACATGGTGCCGAAGGAGAGAAATCCACTGAATATCAGTGTCTTGTTTATTTCGGTCATAAGTAAAACGCGCACTCAGCACCTCCTGCCCGCTTATGCAACATTAAGATCGAGAATCTGCATGGGGTTTTCGTTATTTTATAGTCGTATGTATTAATTTTAACAATAAATGCAAACTAACTACAACCATTATGAAAAAAACCGCCGGAGGTCTGATATAATACTGCTGGCATCCCTCCGGTTTCAATTCCGCGGGCTGCCCGGGAGATGACAGGCCCATGCAAAAAAGAAAAGAGCTTCTCAGAGAAAAGATTTCCGGACGCCGGGTGGGCGGAATCCTTATCACCGATCTGGTTAATGTAAGGTATCTTTCGGGATTTACCGGCTCTTCCGGTTTTATCATTATTACCCGTAAACACTCCCTGTTCGTCACGGATTTTCGCTACCGGGAACAGGCGGGGTCTGAGGTGAAGGGGTACACCATCAGGATTGAGAACTCTGAAAGAACCGGCGAGATAAAGGACATATGCGATGAGTACGGAATCAGGACCCTGGGCTTTGAGGACCACAATGTCAGCTTCGGATTCTACAGGAAGCTCTTGAAGAGGAAAATAAAGCTCCGGCCTTTTACCGGACTGGTCGAGTCCTTGAGGGTCATCAAGTCACGGCAGGAGCTTGCGTGTATCAGGAAGGCCGTGTCCAGGGCGGAATCAGCCTTTAAAAAACTGCTGCCTTTCATAAAGACAGGGGTCACGGAACGTAAACTCGCCCTGAAACTCGAGGAGTTTCTCAAAAAGGAAGGTTGCAAAACCCTGCCTTTTGAAGTTATAGTAGCTTCCGGCCCCATGTCGGCCCTCCCCCACGCAAGACCTTCTGACAGGAAGTTAAGAAAGGGCGACCTTGTTGTCTTTGACTGGGGCGGGGAATACAACGGGTATTTCTCCGATATGACGAGGACGGTGCTCATGAAAGGCAGGAGCATTTCCAGGCAGAAAGAATTATACTATACTGTACTGGAGGCACAGAGCCGGGCGATAAAATCGGTAAGGCCGGGCATCAAATCCGCGGCAGTGGACAGCGCTGCCAGGGATTATATCAAGGCCGGAGGCTACGGTGACTTCTTCGGTCACGGCACCGGACACGGCGTGGGGCTTGCAGTTCATGAAAAACCTGTTGTATCATGGCGTAACAGGGAGATAATCGAGAAAAACATGGTGTTTACCGTGGAGCCGGGCATATATGTGCCGGGTTTCGGCGGCGTAAGAATAGAAGACATGGTGGCAGTCGGAAGAAAAAAGGCCGATGTGCTGACTTCTCTTACGGGAAATCTGATGATAATAGCGAGGTAACGGATATAATGATAGCAACAAGCGACTTCAGGAAAGGCGCCAGGATTGAATACAAGGGCGCGCCGCATGAAATAATAGACTTTCAGCACCACAAGATGGGCAGGGGAGGGGCGATAGTCAGGACAAAACTGAAGAACCTGAAGACAGGGAGCATCTTCGATGATTCCTTCAAGGGCGGGGAAAAATTTGAAACCCCGAATCTCGAGGAAAGGTCAATGCAGTACCTGTATAACGACGGCGAATTGTATCATTTCATGGACAATGAAACCTACGAGCAGATGCCCCTGTCCCTCGAGCAGTTGGGGGATGCAAAAAAATTCCTGAAGGAGAATATGGAGGTCAAAATACTACTCTACAACGGCGAGCCGTTGACCGTGGAACTGCCCATGTTTGTCGAGCTGAAGATAGAAAAAACCGAGCCCGGATTCAAGGGCGACACTGCCAGCGGCAGCAGCAAGCCTGCGGTGCTGGAGTCGGGGGCCGTCGTGAAGGTGCCTTTTCATTTGAATGAGGGGGATATCATAAAAGTCGACACAAGAACATCGGAATACATTGAGAGGGTCAAATAATGGAACTGGATGAAATAAAAAATCTGATAGAGCTGTTGCGGGATACCGACATTACAGAGCTTCAGATTGAAAGGGAAGGTTCAAAGCTGAAGATCAAAAGGGAAAAGTTCCTCTCGTCTTTTGATGTTGCGCCTCCGCCGGGCAAGACCGCCGCCCAGGCCGCGGAATCCGAAAAGGAAGTCGTCGAGGAACAGAGGCTTGTAACCCTGACATCTCCCATTGTCGGCATATTTCACAGGGCGCCCTCACCCGAGGCCGAGCCTTTCGTGGAGGTCGGCAGCAGGGTCAAGAAAGGACAGGTGCTGTGCATTGTCGAGGCGATGAAGCTCATGAACGAGATTGAGAGCGACACTGACGGCACTATCGCGAAAATCCTTATAGAAAACGGGCAGCCCGTTGAATACGGAGAGCCCCTCTTCCTCATAGAACCCGCTCAATGAATTTTGATTTTCAATACAGGTATGCACTTATTTAAGAAAATTCTCATAGCCAACAGGGGTGAAATCGCGGTCAGGATTATCAGGGCGTGCCATGAGCTCGGTATCAGGACGGCCGTCGTCTACTCCGACATAGACAGGAACACCCTGCCCGTCAGGCTGTCGGACGAGGCTATCTGTATAGGCCCTGCCCCATCGGCACAGAGCTATCTGAATATCCCCGCCATTATCAGCGCCGCAGAGATAACGGACGCAGAGGCCGTGCATCCGGGCTATGGATTTCTTGCCGAGAATCCGCAGTTCGTGGAGGCCTGCACCGCATCAAGGATCACTTTCATAGGGCCCTCGGCCGAGAATATCCGCATAGGCGGCAACAAGTCAAAGGCCCGCCAGATAATGAAGAGAAAAGGCATTCCGGTTGTTCCGGGCAGTGACAGGCCTGTTGCGGATGAAGACGAGGCCCTGAAGATAGCAAAGAAGATAAAATTCCCCGTGATACTCAAGCCCTCTGCAGGCGGAGGCGGCAAGGGCATGAGAATCGTACATGATGAAAAAGACCTCAGGCAGATGTACCAGATGGCTCAGAGGGAGGCTGTTGCGGCATTCGGCAACGGGGACCTGTATATCGAAAAATACATCTCCGACATACGGCACATCGAGGTCCAGATCCTTGCCGACAACAAGGGAAATATGATACATCTCGGCGAGAGGGACTGCTCCATCCAGCGGAGACACCAGAAACTCATTGAAGAGGCGCCTTTTATTTTTTCAAACTCCAAGTTCAGGAAAAAGATAGGCGACCTTGCAATAAAGGCGGCAAAGGCCATGAAATACAGAAACGCCGGCACCATAGAATTCATCCTCGACAGCAACAATAACATCTATTTCATGGAGATAAACACAAGGATACAGGTCGAGCATCCCGTAACCGAAATGATCACTAATGTGGATATCATAAAGGAGCAGATAAAGCTCGCCGCAGGGCTCCCCCTGTCCCTCAGGCAGGAGGATATCGGGTTTTCCGGGCACAGCATAGAGTGCAGGGTCAATGCAGAGGACCCCGAGAGATTCCTTCCGTCTCCTGGGACGGTTTCCCTGTTTATTCCGCCCGGAGGGCAGGGTGTGAGGACTGACACCGCGGCCTTTTCGGGATGGAAGGTGCCCGCGCATTATGATTCCCTGATTGCAAAGGTCATAGTCCACGGTAAAGACAGGGAGGAAGCCATAGTGAAAATGCGGAGGGCTTTGAGGGAATTCATAATCGAAGGCATAAAAACCACCATCCCGTTTTATCTGAAGATACTGGATTCGCCTGAGTTCATAAGCGGAAATTTCAATACGCACTTCCTCGAGAAAAACACCGAAGGTTAACGTTAATGTTGCATGAGCAGGCAAGTGAGTTCAAAGTTCGGAGTTCAGAGTTGAGAGTTGAGGGTGCAGGATGAAACAAAGTCCCCACTCCCCTGGCAGGAGGGGGTTTTTATATCTCATCACGGACAGGGAGATCTCCGGCCTGTCACACATACGGACAGCGCGCAGGGCGATGGCAGCG
>JAADFS010000288.1 GCA_013152795.1 Deferribacteres bacterium | reverse complement strand
AGAGACATTTTAGGTTTAAACTTTTTTAAATAACCGGGGTTGCCGCCGGCAATAGAAAACAACTCCAGGCAGCGCTCAAAAGAAAGATAAGGATAAAACCTCCTTGCCACTGAAAAAGGAAAGGGTTTCAAAAAAATCTGCCCTGTTCTTCTGCCGTAAAGAGGCGACTTATAAGAAAGCGTCTCTTCTTCCATCATGGATATGCTTGAACCGCAAAGAATTAAAAAAACAGGAGTATTCTTTAAATATTCATCCCACCCGGCCTGAAAAATGGATGATATCCCTTTATTTGCTTCTGCAAGATAAGGAAATTCGTCGATAACCAGAACAAGCCTTTTCTTTATGCGGTTTCTTAAATATTCAAAAAACCACTTCCAGTTCTCAAAACCCCTTCTCCTTAGAATCTCATCATCAAAGAATTCGCTCACTACCTCACCAAGCGATTTCAGGTTTTCATGTTCATTAATCTTCTGGGCAAGAAAATATATATGCGGCTTCTTTTTAACAAATTGTTTAATAAGCTCCGTCTTGCCTATCCGCCTTTTTCCGTAAATGACGACAAACCGGGCCTCTTTCCCCTGCCAGGACTTCTCCAGAGCCCGCAACTGCCTCTCCCTGTCAACAAATTCCACTGTCAAACCTCCTGAAACAACAGTCTACTTTAAAATAGACTACTCTAAAGTAGACTATCTGTCAAGAGAAAGTCTCTACCCATAACGGCTGGCGCATAATATCGCAGTTGCCTTTGAAAACATCAGGGGCATTAAGGTCATATTTCATCTCGTCAAACGAGAAATATAAAATATTGTACGGGCTTTTCCCCCTTTTGATCAGCTCATCCATGATTTGATACATAAGGGTTGTCTTACCGACTCTTCTCAGACCCGTAAAAAGTATTATCTGGCGTTTGTCGATGTATTTACCTTACAGTGACATAAAAATACCGCCAGCGGGGCAGAGGAGTCTGCCCTTTTATGCAATATTAAGGTAAACTATTCACATCTCAGATTAATATCTCATTAAGGCAAGGAGGGGTTATGAAATCCTATCGCAAGGAACTCTGGTTCAATGTACCGTCAAGACGCGCGTTCATCAATATCACCCCGCAGGTGGAGGAGTGCCTGAGGGAAAGCAGAATCAGGGAAGGACTGTGCCTTGTCAATGCAATGCATATAACGGCATCCGTCTTTATCAATGACGATGAGTCGGGCCTGCATCATGACTACGAAGTGTGGCTCGAAAAACTCGCGCCGCACGAACCCGTCTCTCGATACCGCCACAACCGTACCGGTGAAGACAACGGTGATGCACATCTGAAGCGGCAGGTAATGGGACGCGAGGTCGTCGTGGCGTCGTGGCGGTTACGGGCGGAAAGCTCGACTTCGGCACCTGGGAGCAGATATTCTACGGTGAATTCGACGGCAGGCGCAGGAAAAGGGTGCTGGTGAAGATCATCGGGGAGTAGACATCGACCTTAAAGTTCTCCAAAATTGACATCATGTTTCATGTGATGTATGATGTAAGAAAAGGGAGCGAAGTTATGGAAAAGACAAAACACAGGACACAAATACTTCTTGAGGACTGGCAGTATCAGATGTTGCTTGACGAATCGAGAAAGACAAAAAAAAGTCTTTCAAAGATTATCAGGGACATGATGTCTGAAAAATTCAAGGAACAAATTGCCAAATCAGGTGCAGATCCCCTTTTTGAAATAATCGGTATAGGCAGTGGTGACGGCTCTGCCGTGGCCAGAGAACATGACAATTTTCTTTACGGTAAAAGAAAATGAGACGATTGTTTGTTGATACAGGAGCGTGGTATGCCATAGTTGACAGAAAAGACCCCGACCATAATAATGCCGCAGCTTACGTCAAGGCAAACAGGATTCCACTCATTACAACAAATTTTGTATTTGACGAGACCGTTACTCTTTTAAGAAGGCGTCTGGGTTGGGGTATTGCCAAGGATTTCGGTAAAAAGCTCAGGAGCAGCGGTTTTGTAAGTCTTGTTCCTGTCAATAACGACGATGAGGAAACTGCGTGGGATATTTTCCTGAAATACAAAGATAAGAACTTCAGTTATACAGACTGCACAAGTTTTGCTTTTATGAAGAGGTTAAAGATAGATACGGTATTTTCTTTTGATGCTCATTTCAAAATAATGAAATTCCACGTTGTACCGGCATTATAAACCTCCACCTTCTCAAAGCAGGGGAGAGTCACATTTGAGTGTGATTTTAAGTCCCTCTCCCTTAAGGGAGAGGGGATTTAAATAAGGAAATCTTCACTATGCGCTGCTTGCTGTTATCTCTCGATTATATGAGACAAGATATGTATCAAGAGGTATCCCTTGTGCGATTTCTTCAGCATACCTCTTTGCAGCACTGCAAACCTTTTGCAGGGGCAATTCATGAATTGCCCCTGCATTGCCCGCAATAATATATTCAAATATCTCCCGCGCCGTATTAAACTCCTGCTCCCGGGTATGTCAATCCCGAGTGAATTCAGAAACTCTACAGCCTTTCTAATATCAATCGCGCCGAACCTTACATGGGTCTGCGGCGTGGCCATTGCGATCTTCAGCATCTTTGCCCACTGCGCGCAGAGGTGGATTTTCCTGAAGTTATGCTTCCCGGCCTCCAGTAACGAATATTCAAGATAATCGCCCATGAGGACATATGATTCTTCAGGGAAATGATATTTTTTCATATGTGCCTTTTCCGACGCCCGGCCCGCGGAAATGACTATCTCCTTCCGACCGGTAGCGACTGCCACATCCATGGATGCAGTAATGGTCGCTGTCCATGCCTCGGTGGATACAGGCCTGACAATGCCGGTCGTACCGAGGATCGAAATCCCGCCTGTTATCCCAAGCCGCGAATTCAGGGTCTTCCTTGCCAGTTCTTCGCCGTCCGGGACAGAGATGGTTATTTCAACAACAGGTGCAGGGCTCGCCTTGCCCATAAGGCTGTCAACAGCCTCCAGAACGGCATCTCTGATCATCTTCCTCGGCACGGGGTTTATTGCCGGCTCGCCGACAGGGACCGGGAGCCCGGGTTTTGTTACTGTCCCCACCCCCCGGCCGCCATTTATAATTAAGCGGGGTAAGGGGCGTCTTGCCCCTGCCAACCTGGCTTCTGCCGCAATCTCCGCCCCATGCGTCACATCCGGGTCATCACCCGCATCCTTGATTACCGATGCAAATGCAACTGGTTTAGAGTCGCGGGTCTGGAGTTTGAAATTATGGATTTTAAAACTCACCCGACTGCCGTCAGGAAAAGGTATCTCAACGGAATTCAATTTCCGGTGCGCAGCGCCCGCATGCGGGTCAAGGAGCAGCAGGGCCGCCGCCTTGGCAGCAGCCGCAGCGCAGGCACCCGTTGTATATCCCGAACGCAGTCTCTTTCTCACAACCGTTGAACCATGAACTTTGAATCCTTGAATCTCTTTTCAATACCGGTACTCATACACCATCTGGTCAAGCGCGTCTTCCCGCAACAGGTATTTAACCTTGTTCTCCGCGATCATCTTAAAGGCATATTTAATGATTTCCTTATAGAAATCACAGAATACGGCCTTTTTATTGATGTCGCCCCTGGCATACATTTCCGCGGGGCACGGTGAGCCGCAGATATGCCTGAAATCACACGTGCTGCACTCATCAATATTCTCCACCATCCTCGACCTGATCTGTTTAAACGGCCTTGAGTTCATCGCCTTCGCTATTGATGTCCTGAATATATTGCCGCCGGAGAATTCCTTGAATCCTATAAACTCCCCGCACGGCACCATTGCGCCGTCAGCCGTGACGGTAAGAAATGTCCTGCCGCCCCCGCAGGGTGAAATATCGCACATCATGCGCCTTGCGGTAGGTGATATGATTGCAAGCAGCACATTGGCGAAATTGCCGATCACAATCTGGCGTTTCGTCTTTTTTGTGAGGGCTATCGCGGTGTCGACCGCCTTTATCAGGTTTTTCGCGTATATCCCGTCGCCGGGTTTCACCCTGTCCGAGCGTTTCTGTGTCACGCGGACCGGATTTAGAAGGACCAGCGGCACCTTCTTTTTGTGAAGAAATCTGACAAGGGCAGCGAGTTTATCAACATTGTATTTATTGACGGTACAGATAACGTTCAGGCCTTCGTATCCGTCAAACAGGTCAAGGGCCTGCACCGCCTTTTTGAAATTGCCTTCACCCCTGCCTGATACCCTCGTGAGATTGTTAACCGCCGCCGTGGAGGCGTCCAGCGAAATTCCGATACCAACGCGGTACTTTTTTATAAACTCGATATCCTCTTTTTCAAGCAGAAGCGCGTTGGTCTGGATACCGAACAGCATCTTCCTCCTATACTTCCTGATGGCGTCAAAGATTATGTCTTTAACGAGCAGGGGCTCCGCGGCATGGAATACGATTACCGGTTTTTTCCTTGTCCCCCTGAAGTGATCCTCTATCTTTGCAAGCACGGTGTCAAGCTGTTCAGCCGTCATCTGTGTACCGTGCCTTCGTATCTTTGAGGGGATGTAACAATAAGGGCAATTGGCATTGCACCTGTCCGTGGGGTCTATATATACACAGTTCAGCGGCTCATTGAACCTGAAATTATGCATCTCGGTATCAAGGTGTTGTCTCTCTTTTTTATACAGGTCGATCAGTTTGTCGGGGAGAGTGAAATTGCCGTTGTCCCTTGCCAGAAGGCTCCAGAAGAGATTGTCCGCATCAATCACGAGTTTCCAGTTGTCGTCAATATCAGAGAAAGAAAGGCCTCTCTGATCTTTCGTTTTCGAATAACCACTCCCATTCTTTTTGCTCATTTTTATCCGTCTCCTTATTTTTTTATTTCACCTTTTGATTCGCCGTTGTTTCATGGTGAGATTAACGTCTCCACTATGACGGGCTTTATATTATATTGTTCTTGCCGGTCTTCTTGCAATCGCCTTATCCTT
>JAADFS010000287.1 GCA_013152795.1 Deferribacteres bacterium | reverse complement strand
AATAATAAGATCCTTTTTCCTGTCGACAATATATATGTAGCCGTCTTCATCGATTTTCGCCATGTCGCCGGTATGGAGCCAGCCGTCCTTCAGCACCTCCGCCGTCTCCTCTTCCCTGTTGAAATACCCCTTCATTACATTGGGGCCCCTCACGATAAGCTCACCTATCTCTCCCGCCGGTACCCGCTTTCCGTCTTCTCCGATGACTGCAACCTCGATCCCCGGAAGGGGCGGGCCCACGGAACCGGGCTTCCTCACGCCGTTAAGCGGATTCACCGACACCACAGGAGATGTCTCGGTGAGCCCGTAGCCCTCAAGCAGCGGCACCCTGAACCGATCTTCAAATGCGTGGATTGTATCCTCGGGCAGCGCAGCCGCGCCTGATATGCACGCCCGGATCTTCATGAGAAACTTCAGCAGGTATTTTGCAAAAAACGGCAGTCTCTTCCTCGAGAGGATATTATAGACCGTGGGCACGCCTACAAACAGGGTTATCCTGTCCCTGAAGATGGCGTTTATCACCTTTGAGAACGGCCTGACGGACTCCAGCAGCACAATGCATGCCCCTGCGCATACCGGCAGAATAACGCACACGGTCAGGCTGAACGAATGAAACAGCGGCAGAAACAGCAGCACCCTGTCCCTGTTCGACACCTGTATTACCTTCATGCATGCCTCTGCATTCGAGATGAGGTTTTTATGGCTAAGCATCGCCCCCTTGGGGAATCCCGTTGTCCCGGAGGTATACAGCAGCACGGCGGTATCCCCCTCATCCCCGCTGTGGGCCGCCGCGTCCTGCCGGGGTATCTCGTCAAAGAGCACCGCCTTTAAACCGGGGATACTCTCCCTTATTTTTTCCACATGCTGCGAGAACCCCCTGCCGTAAACGAGGATTCTGCAGTTGCAGTCATTCAATATATATGATATTTCCTCAGGGGTCAGAAAGCTGTTTACAGGGACCGCAATACCACCGGCCCGCAGTATTGCAAAGAAAGAGATAATATACTCGGGGCAGTTTTCCATCAATATGGCCGCCCTGTCCGTAGTGTTCAGGCCGAGCGCCCTGAGACCGCCTGCGGCAAGGCCGGCAAGCCTGTCCGTCTCGGAAAACGAGAACCGCCGCTTTTCAAATTTTATATAGGTGTTCCGTGAATACTGCCTTGCGCGTTCCGTTAATAACTCGCTGAGTGTCAAGGAATTATGCTCCTCTGCGTTTTACTTCGATGATTGACTGCTGCTGTTCCTTCAATTCAGTATTTTTTACTCTAAGGGATACCCCTGTTTTTGTCAATAAAGCTTAACATTGCATAAACGCGGCAAGGGAGGCTGCCGGGGAACAGAGTTCAGAGTTCAGAGTTGAGGGTGCAGGGTGCAGAAAGAAACAAGTCCCCCCTCCCCTTGGGAGGGGGTCAGGGGGAGGGGGAGTTTAAACTATGGCTGAGCAGGTATAATCATCATGAAATTTTGTATACTATAAGCCTGAACATTTTCAAATCCCGTTGAGATTTTTCAACAGAAATAATGTGTCATGGACCTGAAGCTCTATCTGAAGGAGAAAAAAGAGGCGGTTGACGGGTTCCTGAGGGACTATATCGCATCCAAGAAAAACCGCAGGGACTGTCCCGCGGACCTGTGCGATGCAATGGGTTATGCCCTGATGGCGGGGGGCAAGAGGATAAGGCCTATTCTGTCCATTGCCGCCTATGAGGCTGTCGGGGGGACATCAGGCAATATCCTGCCTGTTGCATCATCCCTTGAGCTGATACACACATACTCACTCATACACGACGACCTCCCTGCCATGGACAACGACGACTTCAGGAGGAACAAGCCGACAACCCACAGGGTATTCGGAGAGGCCGCCGCAATACTTGCAGGTGACGCCCTGCTCACCGATGCATTTAACATCATTTCACACGCCGAGGCCCCGGCCGCTATCCTGATAGACGTGATCAGGGAGCTCAGTTATGCCTGCGGCCCTGAAGGCCTTGTGGGCGGCCAGAGCCTGGACCTTATCCTTGAGGGCAGGAAGGCGGAAAAGAGTGAAGTGGAATACATCCACACGCGAAAGACAGGCGCGCTCATAAGAACCTCGGTGCGCATCGGCGCGCTGATGGCGGGCGCGCCTCAGGCAGAGCTGGGTTACCTCACGGAATACGGTGAAAAAATAGGCCTTGCATTCCAGATTACAGACGATATCCTCGATGTGACAGGCACAATGGAGGAGCTGGGAAAATCAACGGGCGCGGATGATGCGAGGGGGAAAAACACCTATCCGTCCGCATTCGGATTAAAGGAGTCCCGGGAGATTGCCGAAAGGCTTGTAAATGACGCTGTCAGGGCGGTGGAGAATTTAAACAAAAAAGCCGAGCCCCTTTCAGATTCAGAGATTGCAAAATATATCCTGTCAAGGCGCAATTAGACAGGCACTTTCATGTAATGAGGCAGGTTGGTTATAATAATCAGTGAATAAGGTTACTCAAAGTTCTGAGTTCAAAGTTCAAAGTTCTGAGTTCTGAGTGGAGGGTGCAGAATAAAATCCTGCACCCCTGAAGGAATTGCAGATAAAGCTTTTCCGGGAGGCGCTCCTGCCCGGCGGCGATGTTGTAAAGTAATCGTAATCAAACACGTGTAAGGTATTCAGAGATGCTTATAGAAAATATAAACGGACCGCAGGACCTTAAAGAGCTTTCGATTCCCCAGTTGAAGGAACTCGCAGGGGAATTGAGGGAGATAATTATTGAAACGGTTGCAACCAACGGTGGCCATCTTGCCTCCAATCTCGGGAGCGTGGATATCACCATTGCCCTGCATTATGTCTTTAACTCCCCTCTGGACAAGATCATATGGGACGTCGGCCACCAGGCATACGCGCACAAGCTGCTTACCGGGAGGTATAAGGCGTTCTCGGGCATCAGGCAGTACGGCGGAATCTCGGGTTTCCCGAAGATTTCGGAGAGCCCCCACGACGCATTCGGCACAGGCCACAGCTCAACGTCCATCTCCGCGGCCCTCGGCATGCTTGCAGGGAGGGACCTGAACAGGGAAAAGTTCAAGGTCATAGCGGTCATAGGAGACGGGGCCATGACGGCAGGCCTTGCATTTGAGGGACTGAACCAGGCAGGGCATTTAAAGAAAGACCTCATCGTAATACTAAATGACAACGAGATGTCCATCTCTCCCAATGTCGGCGCACTCTCCGCATATCTGCGCAGGATGATGATGGGCGACCTGTATACAAAACTCAAAAAAGAGACGAAGATATTCCTCGAGCGCCTTCCAGGCGTGGGAGAGCCTGTTCTGAAGATAGCGCAGAAGGCCGAGGATACCGTCAAGGGCCTTGTTGTTCCGGGGCTGCTGTTTGAGGAGCTTGGATTTGAATATGTAGGCCCTGTGGACGGCCACAGGATCGAAGCGCTCATAGAGACCGTAAACACATTCAAGGACTTTCCGGGGCCTGTACTCATACATACGATCACACAGAAGGGCAAGGGGTATAAACCGGCAGAGCAGAACCCCGGCATATTCCATGGAATCGGGCCTTTCAACATAGAGACAGGCGAACAGATCCCGTCGTCCAGGAAGTCATACAGCGAGATATTCGGCAACTGCCTCACGGAGCTTGCAAAGCATGACGAGCGGATAATCGCGATAACAGCGGCGATGACTGAGGGCACGGGCCTTTCCGAATTTGTGAGGAACTTTCCGAAGAGATTTTATGATGTAGGAATTGCAGAGGGGCATGCCGTCACCTTTGCAGCAGGGCTTGCCACACAGGGGCTGAAGCCGGTGGTGGCGATCTATTCCACATTCCTGCAGAGGTCTTACGATGAGATAGTGCATGATGTATGCCTGCAGAACCTGCCCGTGGTGTTTGCAATAGACAGGGGCGGGATAGTCGGTGATGACGGTCCCACACACAACGGGGCCTTTGACCTTTCCTACCTGAGGCACATCCCCAACCTCGTGGTCATGGCTCCAAAGGACGGATACGAGCTCAGGTGTATGCTCAGGACGGCGCTGTCCCTTGAAGGTCCGTCGGCGATAAGATACCCGAGGGGTTCGGTTGAAGGCTCACAGGAAAAGGGTGAGACAGAGGAGATACCCATTGGCCGGGGCGAGGTCCTGAGAGAGGGGAAAGACGTGCTCATTGCAGCCATAGGCAACACCGTCAACCCCGCGCTGGAGGCCTCACATCTCCTTGAGGAAGCGGGGGTCAGCGCATGCGTAATCAATGCAAGGTTTGTGAAACCCCTGGATACCGACTTAATCCTGAGCCGTGCGAGGGAGACGGGGCATATTCTCACAGTGGAGGAAAACACGGTACTGGGCGGTTTCGGAAGCGCGGTGCTTGAGGAGCTTGCGGCATCAGGAGCCGAGGGGGTGAAGGTAAAGACACTCGGTCTTCCCGACAGGTTCATAGAGCACGGCCCCCAGGGAGTATTGAGAAAGATGCTGGGCCTGGATGCCGAAGGAATCGCCAGAGAGG
>JAADFS010000286.1 GCA_013152795.1 Deferribacteres bacterium | reverse complement strand
CTGTGTCGGGGTTATGTATAAAGTCATCCTTGCGAGGGCGTTCACCGGAAGGCGGTTGAGCAGTCCCCTCACAAGCATGAAAAGAATAACGGCGAGCAGCCCGAAATGAGTGCCCGAAATACTCAGCAGGTGTGCCAGGCCGGTGGAATTAAAGGCATCCCTCATCTCAGGGCCGATGCCTCTTTTAAGGCCCGGCACGATCGACCTTATAAAGGCCGCTTCCTCGGCCGGCAGGCTGTTGTCAATAATCATCCCCAGTCTCTGCCTCTGCCTGTGTATCCATGCCCGCATCCCGCCGGCTCCGGCGGCGAGCCGCGCCTGCCTGACATAGCCTGTTGCAATGATCCCGTCCCTTTTCAGATCGTATGAATACACGCCGGGATTGAGAAATGCGGAAGGCTCCCTTAATCCGGCAAGTGCGCTGATCCTGCTGCCCGGGACAAACAGATACCCCGCATCCTTGCCTTTCAGGAGGTCGGCCGGAACAGCGAGACGCACCCTCCCGTCGATCTCTCCGCCCTCTATGGAGACATCGTCAATGGTGAAATACAGCCTGTCATCCGACATCTCCGGCACGCCGGCGATAACCCCGCTGATCCAGAGATCGCGGTCAGGCAGTGAAAGCTGCGGCAGGTCAGGCTGTCGTGCCGCGCTGTAAATAAAGCCGGAGGCGAACATGATAATCAGCAAGAGCGCCTTTTTCCTTTGATGCCGGAACTTAAACAACAGAAGAACAGCCGCTGCAATGCACAGCAGGGTCAGGGAGATGGGGAAAAAGGGCAGAAAATTCAGCGCGGCAATCCCCGCTATGAAAGATAAGGCAAATCCGACCATCTTCCACTGAATATATCAGAACGGAAAAGATAATACAGCTATTGAAAATTTTTGATCTCCTTGTATAGAATATGTTGCTGGACGGACAGTTTCACAGAGGCATACAGGGACAGTATGATCCGCATAGAGAATCTTACCAGATACTACGGCGAGACATGCGCCGTGGATGAAATAAGCTTTGAGATCAAAAGGGGCGAGATTCTCGGTCTTCTCGGCCCCAACGGCGCGGGCAAGACAACATTCATGAGGATGCTCACATGCTATCTCAGACCCTCATCCGGCAACATAACCGTCAAGGACTACAACATCCACGAACATCCCCTTCAGATCAAGGGACTTATCGGCTACCTTCCCGAATCCGCACCGCTTTACCCTGACATGCTCGTGTATGATTACCTGAAATTCGTGGCCGATGTGCGGGCACTGGAAAAGGCGCGGGCGGACTCCAGGATAAAGGAGCTTGCCGGCATGTGCGGCATCAATGAAGTCATGCACAAGCCGGTCAGTGAACTGTCCAAGGGGTATAAACAGAGGGTCGGTCTCGCGCATGCAATGATGAGCGACCCGGAGATACTCGTGCTTGATGAGCCCACGTCAGGACTTGATCCGAACCAAATCGTCGAGATCAGGGATATCATCCGGAAGATCGGAAGGGAAAAAACCGTGATTCTCTCGACCCATATCCTGAGCGAGGCTGAGGCCACATGCGACAGGATCGTGATAATCAACCGGGGGAGGATCGTGGCGGACGGGGCCACGGACGAACTCAAGCGGCAGGCAGGCAGCGGTTACATCCTCCATGTCTCCCTGAGGCACGGCAACTCCGACGAGATAAGACAGGCCTTCAGCGGCGTGCCCGGAGTCAGTGATGTGGCCCTTGCCGGCTCCGATGACGGGACAATGGACTTTCACCTTGCGTGCAGCGGGCAGAGGGACATTCGGATATTTACGAGATCATCAAAAACAACAACTGGCCTCTCCTGGAATTCCACAGGGAGACCAGGACACTTGAAACCATATTCAGGGAACTCACGAGGGGGAACTGACATGAACAGGGCGGCAACCGTATTCAGGAAGGAATTCAGGGGCTACTTCATATCACCGATCGCCTATATTGTCATCTCGGTCTTTCTCATACTGACGGGCTGGTTCTTCTTCTCCACCTTTTTCCTGTTCGGGCAGGCCGAGATGAGGAGCTTTTTCTCCCTGCTGCCTGTGATATTCTCATTTATCATACCTGCCGTCACAATGAGGCTGTTTTCCGAGGAATTCAATACAGGCTCTTATGAACTGATGCTGACCATGCCCGTATCCTCACTGGACATCATTATCGGCAAATTCACCGCGGCTGCGGCATTTGTCGCCGTCATGCTCCTGCCCACCCTTTCTTACGGTATATTCATTTCATTCATCGGGGACCTCGACTGGGGGCCTGTAGTGGGAGGCTATGCAGGGGCCCTGCTGCTCGGCGCTTCATTTTCATCAATAGGGCTGTTTGCCTCATCGCTTACGCGCAACCAGATCATAGCCTTTATCACAGGCATGTCTTTCTGCTTCGTGCTCACGCTCATAGACAAGATGCTGTTTTTTCTCCCGCAGGGCGCGCTGAATTTCTTCCAGTACATGGGCGCCGGCTTTCACTTTCAGAACATCTCAAAAGGCATAATCGACTCAAGGGACATACTTTATTTCCTCAGCATATGTTTTGTTATGCTGTATGCCACTAATCTCGTTATCCAGGAGAAGAAATAAGGAATGCCGATGAAAAGATTTTCCGGTGCCGCCGGGTATTCCAGATTCCTGATATACCTTGTCGTGATAGTCCTGCTGAACATAGCGGGCATTACCCTTTTCTTCAGGGCCGACCTGACTTCAGGCAAGGTGTACTCATTGTCAGAGGCGAGCAGAAAGGTTGTTTCGACCCTCTCCGAGCCGCTGACCGTCAAGGTCTTTTTCAGCGGCAACCTGCCCGCGCCGTACAATAATATCGAACGGTATCTCCGCGACCTGCTCGAGGAATATGCAGTTGCAGGCAACAGGTATTTCAACTACAGGTTCTACAATGTATCAGGCGGTGAAGACGACGAGTCCCGGAAAAACAGGGAGCTTGCCTCAAGCTACGGGATCCAGCCCGTGCAGATACAGAACATCGAGCACGACCAGGTGAAATTCCAGGAGGCCTACATGGGAATGGTACTGATCCACGGTGATATTATCGAGGCCATACCCGCAATAACATCCACGGACGGGCTCGAGTACCGGATCACTTCCACGATCATGAAGATGAACAATAAGATAAGCGCCCTCCTGCGCCTGAAGGACAAGATATCCGTCAAGTTGATCCTGTCTTCATCACTTGCCGTGGTGGGCCCCTACATGAACATCAGCGGCCTGCCGGAGCTGCCCGGAAAGATAGAGGAGATAGTAAACAGGCTGAACGAGAAAAACTACGGCAGGCTTTCATTCTCATATCTCGACCCCACGCTGAATCCCGCGGACGAAAAGGAGGCGGAACACTATGAAATCCTTCGTCTCGGCTGGAACGAGTTCAGGGACAGAACCGGAAAGACGATCCCTGCGGGCAAGGGCTATGCAGGAATCGTCGTCGAGCACGGCGGAAACTTTGAAACGATTGAGCTGATAAAGGCCATACGCCTGCCGGTCTTCGGCACCCAGTACCAGCTTGCGGATCTCGCCGGACTTGAAAAGGCCATTAATGAAACCGCGGAAAACGTTATTAATATTAATGAAGAGATCGGCTACCTTGCGGATCACGGTACCCCCCCGATAGGGGGGCTGCCCCCGATGTTCGATTTCCGGCGGCAGCAGGATTCGCTTGCAAGCCTTGAGAAACTCCTGTCCGAAGAATACTCCATACGCCAGGTCAGACTCAGTGACGGAGATATCCCGGACGGCCTCTCCACGCTCATCATAGCCGGGCCTAAGGAAAAGTTCACCGACTACGAGCTTTACCAGCTCGACCAGTTCCTCATGAAGGGGAATAACCTGGCGGTGTTCCTGGATTCATTCAAAGAGGTCACCCCCGGGGGCCAGGGCATGATGAGCCAGTTCAGGAGGTCGTTTTACACGCCGCTTGACACCGGCCTGGAAAAACTGCTGGAGCATTACGGTTTAATCGTTAAGAAATCGATCGTCCTTGATGAGAACAGTTACAGGCAGCCTGTGCCGCGCAGGTTCGGCGGCGGGGAGCGGATAATCTATTTTGCCCCGATCATCAAAAACGAGATGATCAACAAAGACGCCGCCTATCTGAAAAACATCAAGGGGCTTGTAATCCTCAAGGCATCCCCTGTTGAGATCAATGAAAAGAAAATCAAGGACGACAACGGCCTCAGGGCCGTAAGGCTCTTTTCATCATCCGGGAGGTCCTGGGAGATGAAGGGGAGTATCAATCTGAACCCTGTATTTATTAGACCCCCGAAGGACGAGGAGGAATTCAGGAGCCTGCCCATGGCGTACGTTGTCGAAGGGTCTTTCCCGAGCTACTTTGCAGGCAGGCCTGTCCCCGAGAAGAAAGAACCGGAAAAAGAAGAGAACGGGGAGGGCAAAAAAGAAAAAGAGGCGAAAGAAACCGGCGTCGACATGTCCGCAATCAGGGGTGAGAGGATCACTATTGAAAAGGGAAGGCCCGGGAAGATATTTCTCATAGGAACATCCGCAATCCTCAAGGATAACGTAATAGACGAGGAAGGCAAGACCCCTAATGCGCAGTTTGTCATGAACGTCATTGATTATCTCAACGGAAGGGAAGACATCGCGGTGATGCGCAGCAGACACAGAAATTCAATCCCCTGCGGGACATTGACCCGGCTTCAAAGACGGCCATAAAGACCGCCAACATAGCCGGCCTTCCCGTGCTCGTTGTCATTGCGGGAATTATCGTGTGGTTCCGGCGCACAGCGCGGAAGCGCAGGATCCAGAGGATGTTCGGCAAAGGAGTGGTGGAATGAAATCGAAAAAAGAGATAGCAATCCTTTTCTTTATCATAGCCGTCCTTGTCTTTTATATCACGTCGCAGAAAGAGGAAAAGACGCATTATAAGTTGCCGGAAGCCCCGGAGATAGCCACAGATGACATAACAAGGATAACCATAAAGAAAAAGGGCTCGGAGACCGTCCTGGTGAAGGAAGGCGACAGGTGGCTCGTGGGTGAGAAAAGATACCCGGCGGATGAAAAAAAGGTAAAGGATATGCTGAAGGGCATCTCAGGCCTTACACTGACCGCCCTTGCATCGGAATCGAAAAACTATGCCGTTTACGAGCTTGATGACAAGAACAGGATCGAGGTGTCGGCGTATAAAGGCGACCGCCTCCTGCGCAGGCTGAATATCGGCAAGCCTGCATCATCCTACCGTTTCACCTTTGTCATGCTTGATGATGACCCGCGTGTCTT
>JAADFS010000285.1 GCA_013152795.1 Deferribacteres bacterium | reverse complement strand
GAATGCTCATGGTGAACGCCTCTATAACGGTCAGGGGATTATTCTCATACCATTCCGAGGGAAGCACGACGATCATGCTCTTTTTCACCTCACGGTACAGCGCTTCACCCGACATGTGATCAAAAAACCTGACATTGTCAATGCCCTCTGTTTTCACCTTCTCGAGCAGGCGTTTTTTGAACGCCCCTTCTCCGATAAGTTTGAACTTGATATCCATATTTTTTTTCCGCGAGATGATTTTCGCCGTATCCATCAGGGTCCAGAGGCCTTTTTCTTCGGATATTCTGCCGAAATATACAATGGAATTCTCCTTGTCCCCTCCATTGTTGGCTGCACCTGAGATGAAGCCGTCAAACATCGTGACATCGATAAAATTCGGAAGGTAAATGATCTCCTTCTCTATACCTTTTTCAATGAGTTTATTCCTGAGGAATATACTCGGGGAGATAAATATATCGATATTGTCATAAATATTGAGAATATTATGGTGGAGGTACATTTCAAGGGCCGAAAGGGCGCTTTTAACGAGCGAGTTTTTAACACACCGTTTTCTTATAACATTGTAGTACCTCCTCTCGGAACAGTCTTCACATATCTTGTTGCCCGCCAGCATTGAATACGAGGCGCAAAACAGCTTATAGTCATGAAGCGTCATTACCATCGGAATATTCCTTTTTTTCAGGACATGCAGGATGGACGGGGAAAAATGGTGGTATATGTTGTGGATATGGGCGATATCCACCTGATATTTATCCAACATCATGGAGAGTTTTTTCTTTGCCTCAAATGAATAGAGAAACCTGCCGGCAATCTGGAGTTTCTTTGCCATGCTGATATTTTTGCTTGAAAAGTCAATATAGGGCAGAAAATACTCCTCTGTATCACACGGCAGGGTGTTTTCAAAATCATTCATTGAAAAAAACAGGGACCTGTGACCACGTTCCTCAAGAAGGTGGGCGGTCCTCAGATAAACATTTGAGGCGCCGTCCCTGTAATAATGAAACTTATTGATGTGCAGTATATTCATGCTACATGTACCCCAGGCCCTTAAGTGTTTTTCTCATCTGCTCCTCTTCCTGTTCCGATAGCGGTCCGGCATCCCCGGTGTCAGGACCTGTCCTGTCTTCCGACTGAACATATCTCTCTTGGTTTCTTTCAAGAAATTCCGGGCTGAATATTTCCTTCAGAATCCTGCCCTCCATATACAGCGGGATATCGGTATCGAGTGAATAAAGAATGGTTGAGGGCAGATCAATAATGTTTGCGTTCTTTATCTTTTTTCCTTTCCGGATATCGCTGCCGTAAGCGATGAATATTCCGTTGAGGCGATGAAAGCCTGAATTCGTGGATAAAAAGGTATTATCAATAGGCTCGATCAAATTCGCTGAAAACCTGCCGCTCCCCGTATATGCTTCGTGAAACATGATAACCAGGTCCGGGGCATTGTCGATATAAGCGCCGGCAAATATCTCCTCCTTCAAAAAGACCTTGTCCACCACGGGGTTGCCGTTTTCCGGATCTGTTATTTTTAGCAGTTCCCGTTTTATACATTCACGCAGCGAGTTATATTCCTTCTCATCAGCGACCGTTCCCTGCGGCTGCCTGCCTTTCCTGTTGATGACGATACTGTCGAACATGGGAATAAACGGAACCCAGTAGGCCTTTGTCTCCTCCCATACGATATTTTTGGTGTTCAGTTGTATGGAAGATATATTCTCTCGCAAACCGTCAGGCAGCACTCTCCTGAGAAACCTCATGACAGGATGATAACGGGCGACCTTGTTCTTGAGCAGATTGGTCAGTTTATACAGGTGGTCCGTGACAACCATTGAAGAGCCGTGCCTCGCTTTTAACAGTCCCTTGTCTCTCAGCCAACTGTTGACGTTGAAATTCTTGACCGGATGAACGCCCGAACCGTGGTCCGACATAATCATGATTATCGTATCGGAATCCATAAAAGACATGATCTTCCCTATGGAACGGTCCGCGGCTATGTACTGGTCACTTATGACATTCCTGTACTTGCGCGCCTGCTCCTCATCATAAGTGGGGAATGACGGATCGGTATACTCCCAGTACTGGTGCGAGGCCCAGTCCGTGTTTCCGAACACTACCATGAAAAGATCATATTGTTCTTCTTTCAGCATCATTTCCGTTATCTTCGTGTGTCTCTCTAAATGCTCCTCCATATATTTAAGGAAGTAATCACGGTTTTCTTTTCCGTATTTCAGGGGCATATCGAATCTCCCGACCTTTGACAATAGTTCAGGAGGATATACGCTCTTTTCATCTATGATCGTGCGTGGAGCACCTGAGGCGATAATAAAACCATTCACCTTAAACGGCGGGTACGTCATGGGTACCCCCAAGGCGCCCACCTTCATATTTTTTCGGCTCAGTATCTCAAATATCGTATCGCCAAACCAGTTGGTGTTGATAATCTGTTCCCTGAAAGAGCTGTACTTTGTCAGATCAAAAGTGCGGAAATTGTAAGCTCCGTGATTGCCCGGACTCTTGCCCGTGAGAAAGGTGATCCACGCAGGGGCCGTTACAGGGGGCATGGTCGAGCTGAGCTCTCCGCTCACGCCCTCATTGATCAGCTTTGCAAGGTTGGGCAGCCTGCCCTCGGCTATCAGGGGATTTATCAGATCAAATGTACCGCCGTCAAGCCCTATAATTATAATTTTCTTCCTTGCTGCTCCCATTATTTCTTTTCCACATCCGTCATAATATCAAGCCTTACAGTGGCATAAAAATATCGCTTGCGGGCAGGAGAGCCTGCCGGAAAAGCTTTATCTGCGATTCCTTAAGGTAATATTCCGTACGGCATATTTAAAGTAACCCCTCCCAACCTCCCCTTAACCTAAGGGGAGGAGTAAATATCTCCCCTCTTAGGTTAAGAGGGGCCGGGGGAGTTATTCAATTAATAATTTTCCAATATCCCATCGCTTTATAAAGGTTTTACGGCAGGCTCTCCTGCCATTTATGCAACATTAATGTTACTGTTACAGATACCCCAGGCCCTTTAAGGCGTCTCTCACCGACTCTTCGTCCTCTTTTGACAGGCTTTCACCACGCGCCGCGGTTTTCCCGCCGGCAGGTGCATAATCCGGCCTGTTGGCATTTCTGAAAGATTCAGTAAAGACTTCACTGATAATCCTGCCGTCAAGGTCATCGGGTATC
>JAADFS010000284.1 GCA_013152795.1 Deferribacteres bacterium | reverse complement strand
TCTGCAGGCGTGAAGGCATCGGGGGCGAGGTTCTGTGCAATATCTGGTAGTACAAAACTTCCGAATTACATTTACATACTGATCTGGAGATAAAATGTCAAGAGTAGGTAAAAAACCCATAAGTCTGCCGGACGGGGTGGACGTTAAAATTCAGGATAACCTTATCCATGTAAAGGGCCCTAAAGGCGAGCATAAATGGACCGTGCCGGAGGGCATGAAGGTATCCCTGCAGGACAGGACCGTTATCGTGGAGCGCCCCTCTGATACAAAGCATTTCAGGTCGCTTCACGGCACCACGAGGAGCATTATCGCCAACATGATTACCGGTACCAGCAAAGGGTTCCCGAGGGTGCTCGAGATTAACGGCGTGGGATACAGGGCGCAGGTGCAGGGACGGAAGATCACCTTCACACTGGGCTATTCCCATCCGATAGAATTCAATCTGCCGGAGGGAGTGACCGCAGAGGTGGACAAAAAACAGACCCGCCTGACCCTCGACGGCATAGACAAGCGTCTGGTGGGGCAGGTTGCAGCGGACATACGCGCCCTCAGGCCGCCCAGTGTATACAAGGGCAAGGGTATCAGATACGCGGATGAAAGGATAAAACTTAAAGCAGGTAAGGCAGGCAAGTAGCTGCTTAAACCAAAAACAGTTTTTGAGGTGAAAGACTTGAAATCAAAGAGAGCAAGGGCGAGAAAGGCCAGACACTTCAGGGTCAGAAAGAAAGTCTCAGGCACGCCCGACAAGCCCAGGCTTAACGTATTCAGAAGCCTTAAACACATATACGCACAGATAATAGACGATATATCAGGACACACACTCGCTGCCGCGTCAAGCCTGGACAAGGAGATCAGGGAAAAGCTCAGCTCAGGAGGCAATATCGAGGCTGCAAGGGCCGTAGGTTTGCTGATTGCCGGCAGGGCTGCTGATAAAGGCATAAAAAAGGTCGTTTTCGACAGGGGCGGATACCTCTATCACGGCAGGGTCAAGGCCCTGGCTGATGCAGCACGGGAAGGCGGGCTTGAATTTTAAGTTCAAAGGGAGGCATAGTGGGTAGAATCGACTCTGAGAGTCTCGGCACATTAAAGGACAAGGTTATATATATAAACAGAGTTGCCAAAGTCGTCAAGGGCGGAAGGCGTTTCTCCTTCAGCGCGCTCGTGGTCGTCGGCGATGAAAACGGCTGCATAGGCTTTGGCAAGGGTAAGGCGGCGGAGGTTCCCGAGGCCATCAGAAAGGCAGTTGAGCAGGCAAAGAGGTCACTTGTGAAGGTGCCCGTCAAGGACGGCACCATCCCTCACAGGATAGACGGCGAGTACGGAGCGGGAAAAGTCGTGATGCTTCCCGCCAGGCCCGGGACAGGTCTCATAGCCGGCGGCCCTGTAAGGGCGATCATGGAAGTGGCCGGTATACGCAATATTGTGGCCAAGTCACTGGGAAGCCGCAATCCCTTCAACACGGTAAGGGCCACCCTGGACGGGCTTCTGAAGCTCAAAGACCCTGAAAGCGTCCAGAGAAGAACCGGTAAAACCGAAGAAAAAAACAGGGGTGATTCTGATGAAAACACTTAAAGTAACATTAAAGCGGAGCCTCATCGGCAGGCCGGAAAAACACAGGAGAATCATTCAAGCCCTGGGACTGAGGAAAATCAACCGGAGCGTTATTCATAAAGATACGCCTTCCATACGCGGGATGATACAGAAGACCGCCCATCTGGTCGAAGTCAGCGAGGCAACGGAGGAATAGATGAAATTATCTGAACTTGCACCGGCTCCTGGAAGCAGGAAAAAGAGGAAGAGAGTGGGCAGGGGTCCCGGCTCCGGCCACGGCAAGACATCATGCAGGGGGCACAAGGGACAGAATTCAAGAAGCGGCGGCGGTGTCAAACCCGGTTTTGAAGGCGGGCAGATGCCGTTGCAGCGCAGGCTTCCCAAGAGGGGTTTCACAAACATTTTCAGGAAAGAATATGCGATTGTAAATGTCGGCACACTTGATAAGCTCGGTGAGACCGAGATCACCCCGGAGTACCTTCTGAAGGAAGGAATAGTCAAGAAACTTCATGATGGAATAAAGATACTGGGCAACGGGGACATCTCCCGGCCGATCACGGTCAAGGCCCATGCCTTCAGCGCCTCTGCAAAAGAAAAGATAACGCGGGCACAGGGAAGCGTAGAGATTATTTGAGATTCAAAAAGGTTGTTTAAATCATAAATCATATATCTGAGATTTTCTTATCGTGGGTATTATCAACAGCTTCCAGAATGTTTTTCGTATAGCGGAACTCAAAAGCAGGATAATCTTCACCCTTGCACTCCTGGCCGTTTACAGGGTAGGAGCCCATATCCCCACCCCCGGCATCAACGGAGAGGAACTGAGCAAGTTCCTCATGGAAAGGGGCGGGGTGGGATTCTTCGACATGTTCTCGGGCGGGGCCCTGTCAAGGGCCACGATCTTTGCGCTGGGCATAATGCCTTACATAAGCGCATCCATTATTCTGCAACTGCTGACGGTCGTTATCCCCTCGCTCGGCAAGCTCGCAAAAGAGGGCGAAGCCGGGAGAAAGAAGATCACACAGTATACCCGGTACGGCACAGTGCTGATAAGCATCGTCCAGTCCATCGGCATAGCCATTGGAATCGAAAGCATGAATCAGGGTGCATTTGTCCAGAACCCGGGCTGGGCGTTCAGGCTCATGACCATGATTACCATGACCTCGGGCACCGCCTTTATAATGTGGCTCGGCGAACAGATCACCGAGCGGGGGATCGGCAACGGCATTTCACTCATAATTTTCGCCGGCATCGTGGCAAGGTTCCCGAATGCGGTTATCGGATCCATATCCCTCCTGAGGGCGGGGGAGATGCATATCCTGCTGCTCCTCTTCGTGGTGGTCATCATGATAGCGGTCATAGCCGTTATTGTCTATGTGGAACGGGGCCAGAGGAAGATTCCCATACAGTACGCCAAGCGCGTGGTCGGAAGAAAGGTATACGGCGGACAGAGCACCCATCTGCCGCTTAAGGTGAACACCGCAGGCGTTATCCCGCCGATATTCGCGTCATCCATAATAATGTTTCCCGCAACAATAGCAGGCTTTATCTCCGTCCCCTGGGTGCAGTCGCTCTCAAGGCAGCTTGCCCCGGGCACGACGTTTTATACCATACTTTATGTGAGCATGATCTTTTTCTTCTGCTACTTTTATACATCGATTATCTTCAATCCGGTGGATATTGCGGACAACCTGAAAAAATACGGCGGCTTTATTCCGGGGGTAAGGCCCGGACAGAAGACATCCGATTACATATACCGTGTCCTTGCAAGGATCACTTTCGGGGGGGCGGTGTACCTGTCCCTGGTATGCGTACTCCCGCAATTTTTTATAAAATATTTTAAGGTGCCTTTTTATTTCGGAGGGACGTCCATACTTATAGTTGTAGGTGTTGCGCTGGATACGATTTCGCAGATGGAATCCCACCTGGTGACGCGCTCGTATGAGGGATTCCTTAAAAAGGGCAGGGTCAGGGGCAGGAGGCACTGAATTAACATTACTGTTAATATTAATGTTGCATAAAGGCGGGCAAGGGAGGCTGCCCTCTTGCCCGCAGGCGATGTTTTTATGCCACTGTAAGGATAATTGATAGTTCTGAAGTCGGAAGATGAGATAAACCGTATGGCAGAGGCATGCCGGCTCGTGGCCGAGGTGCTGGAGGGCATAAAGAAGATTGTGGCACCGGGCGTGACGACGAAAGAGCTCGATGAATTTGCAGAATCGTTTATTCTTTCAAAAGGGGCAAGGCCGGCCTTCAAGGGATACAGGGGCTATCCCGCGAGCGTATGCACATCCATAAATGAACAGGTCGTCCACGGCATACCTTCTTCGACCAGACTGAGGGAAGGCGATATAATCAGCCTGGACATAGGGGTGTATTACAGGGGATTTTACGGAGATGCCGCCGTGACATTGCCGGTGGGCAGGATAAACGGCCGGGCCGAAAAACTGCTTGCAGTGACCGAAAAGGCGCTGGAGGCCGGTATAGACAAGGCAGTGCCCGGCAACAGGCTCCATGACATATCATCAGCCATACAGACCTGTGTGGAGGCTGAGGGTTTTTCAGTGGTCAGGAACTTCGTGGGCCACGGCATCGGGAGAGAGCTTCACGAAGAGCCGCAGATACCCAATTTCGGCAGGGCCGGAGAGGGTCCGAGGCTCAGGGAGGGGATGACACTTGCGATTGAGCCCATGGTTAACGCAGGCGGCTGGGAAGTCGTTATATTGAATGACGGCTGGACGGCGGTGACAAAGGACAGGAGCCTGTCGGCCCATTTCGAGCACACAGTGGCCATTACAAAAAAAGGTCATGATATCTTGACTAAATTATAGGGAATAATTATAATTATAAGTTCTGAAAAAAATGCCTAAAGAAGACGCCATAGAGGTTCAGGGAACCATTATCGAAAATCTGCCCAATGCAATGTTCAGGGTGGAGCTTGAAAACAAGCAGAGGATACTGGCGTATGTCTCCGGAAAGATGCGGATGCATTTTATAAAGATACTGCCGGGGGATAAAGTGACAGTGGAACTTTCTCCATATGACCTTACAAAAGGCAGAATAACATACAGGTTCAAATGAGGTAGACATGAAAGTGCGTTCATCAGTAAAGCCCATATGCGCAAAATGCAAGGTGATCAAGAGGGAAGGCGTGGTCAGGGTGATATGCAGCAACCCGAAACACAAACAAAGACAGGGATAAGAGAGGATATACCAAGGTGAGAATAGCAGGAGTGGATTTACCGAAAAATGAGAGGGTGGAAATAAGCCTGACGAGGATTTCGGCATCGGGAGAACCACATCCCGCAGGATATTGCAGGAAACAGGCGTGGATCCCAACAAGAAAACGAGGGACCTTACCGATGAAGAAGGTGTCAAACTAAGGACCGTCATAGAAAGGGACTGCAAGGTTGAAGGAGACCTCAGGCGAGAAATAGCGATGAACATAAAGAGGCTCCAGGATATCGGCAGTTACAGGGGGCTGAGACACAGGGCAAGACTGCCCGTGCGCGGTCAGAGGACCAGCACCAATGCCCGCACACGCAAGGGTCCCAAGAAGGCTATAGGCGGCATGAAGAAGAGGGGTGTTTAATGGCTCAGAAGAGAAAGAAAAGCGGTAAGAAAGAAAAAAAGACAGTGCATTCCGGAGATGCATATATACAGGCGACATTCAACAATACCATTATTACCATAACGGACCAGAACGGCAATGTCATCACGTGGTCTTCGGCCGGCGCCCAGGGGTTCAAGGGTTCAAGAAAGGGGACTCCCTATGCCGCGCAGATAGCGGCGGACAATGCGGCCCGGAAAGCGATGGGTTTCGGAATGAGGCATATCAATGTATACGTGAAGGGGCCCGGCGCGGGCAGAGAATCGGCCATAAGGGCCCTGCAGTCCGCAGGCCTTGAAATAAGCCTTATCAAGGATGTAACTCCTGTTCCCCACAACGAAACCACCGAAAAGGAGAAGAGTATAGTGGCCAGATACAGAGATGCGCTGTGCAGGTTATGCAGGAGAGAGAGCGAAAAACTGTTTCTGAAAGGAGACAGGTGTTATACGGACAAGTGCGCGGTTGAAAGAAGAAAATACGCTCCGGGCCAGCACGGCCAGAGAAGAAGAAAGCTCTCTGATTATGCACTGCAGCTCAGGGAGAAACAGAAGGCGAAAGAGACATACGGCCTGCTCGAGAAACAGTTCAAGAAATACTTCTATATGGCTGAAAAGAAGAAAGGCGTTACAGGAAGCAATCTCCTGCAGTTGCTGGAGCGCAGGCTGGATAACATAGTCTACAGGCTCGGTTTTGCCGCAAACCGCAGGCAGGCGAGGCAGCTCGTGCTGCACGGTCACTTTACGGTGAATGACAGGCGGGTGAATATTCCCTCTTATCTTGTCCGCACCGGTGACACCGTAGCACTGAAGGAATCAAGCAGAAAGCTTAATATCATTGAGGAAAACATCTCCAAGATAGAGCACAGGGGCCTGCCCGGCTGGCTGGAAATGGATACAGCCAATCTCAGGGGCAGGATACTGAATTATCCATCGAGGGATGAAATCGAGCTGCCTGTCCAGGAGCAGTTGATAGTTGAGTTGTACTCGAAATAAATTACAGGCGATTCAAGCGGACTGAAGAAACACGTCCGTACAATCAGTATAATGAAACATTATACAAGGAGGCTTAATGGATCTCAGAAAGAAAGGCTTTCAACTACCTGAAAATATCAGTTTCGATTCGGAGAGCCTTACAAATACATACGGTAAACTTTCGGCAGAGGCATTTGAAAGGGGGTTTGCCGTAACCATAGGGAATGCACTGAGGAGAATACTGCTGTCGTCCATAGAGGGGGCTGCGGTGACTTCCATAAGGATCCCGGGTGTTCTTCATGAATTCTCCACACTGCCAGGCGTCAAGGAAGACATAGTGGATATCGTGCTGAATGTGAAGCAACTGCGTTTCAAGATGCATACAGACACACCCCAGACAGTCACGGTCAGCATGAAAGGTCCCGGAGAGGTCAAGGGCGGGGATATAAAGGGTGCTCATATCGAGGTTCTCAATACCGACCAGCATATAGCAACGCTGGAGAAAGACGTTGATTTCACCATCGAGCTGAATATAGCAAAGGGCAAGGGCTATGTCACGGCGGATGCCAACAAGAAACCGGATGAACCGATTGATACGATAGAGATAGATTCAATCTTCACACCTATCAGGAAGGTCAACTTCTGGGTGGAGAGGGCCAGGGTGGGCCGCTCCACGGATTATGACAAACTCGTCATGGAGATATGGACGGACGGGAGTATCACACCCCAGGCTGCCGTAACAGAGGCGGCGGGCATACTGAACGAGCATTTAGCTCTTTTCTCTTTCAACGGCGGAGACACATCAGCGACTGAAGAGGAAGAGACAGCGGAGTTGCCCGAGACCGCGGCTGATGACACACCTGCCGAGGAGGAAAGCGTCGCCGCTCCTGCCGAAGCTTCCGATGATGCACCTGCCGATGAAGTCGAACACAATCCCGGCAGTGACACCGATTACTACACCGAGGAGCGGACAACCACAGAACTTAATGAAAATCTGCTCAAGAATGTCGAAGAACTGGAGCTTTCGGTGCGCTCGTATAATTGTCTGAAAAACGCCAACATCCGCACACTCGCCGACCTTGTACAGAAGACCGAGCAGGAGATGCTGAGGACAAAGAATTTCGG
>JAADFS010000283.1 GCA_013152795.1 Deferribacteres bacterium | reverse complement strand
ACGGGGATGGCGTTTGTAAGAACCGGAATGAGGGTGTCAGGTGTGGGCATGGCCCTGTTGGTGTATTTCGGTTTCGGTAATCCTGCCTGGACGGTATTTAATATTGTGCTGACAATCGGCGGCTTTCTGCTGATTGCAGACGGTCTTTACTGGCATATTCCCGCCGAGAGGATCAGGAAGCAGTTCCCGTACTGCTTCGGCGAGATGGAGGTCAGCATACCCGATTACGGGAAGCCGGCCTGCCTCTGGAGAAAGGTTGTTTTCAGTCATGAAGGCGAATAATATTGCAACAGCGGATCCGTTCCGCATACTCTGCGCCCGTGGACTGCTGGCGGAAGAAGAGCTTCACAGGGCGGAAGAGGCTGCCGCCGCCCGCGGCATTGATCTTGAGAGCATACTCATAAACGAGCATAATATCCCCAAGCGCGTCGTATTGAAGGCCCTTTCGGAATACTATCATTGCCCCTCCGTGGAATACGATGAAAGGCTGCCCGTCCCTCCGGACCTGCTGGCCGGTCTTGACGGCAAAAGGCTTTCGCGGAGCCTCTGGTTTCCGGTTATCAGGGATGGGGATACGGTTATCATAGCCGCTGGCAACCCTCATGCGCCGGAGGTCCTGAGCGAGGCAAGGGAATTTATCAGGGCTGAAAGATTCGAGTTGCGGGTGGCGCTCCGGGAGGATATAAAGTGGTTCATCCAGGACTTCCTCCATGCAAAACCCGGCCAGCTCATAGGCACCATCAGGACAGGGCTCGCATTCTGGCGTAACACCATGGCGCACTGGAGGACCCGGCTTGCGTGTTACAGGACCGACATGGCAAAGGCGAGGACATCCCTTGCATTCCTCAGGTGGGGGCTCGGGTTTATCGCCATCTCCAACTACCTGATGCGCAATCACAGGTTCAGCTCCATATTCTATTTTTACTGGGCCATGATCGGCGCGGGTCTTTCTCTGGCCGTCTGGGGCGTGTATGGATACCTGAAGATAAGAAAGTCGCGCATGACACCGCCGGGTCACTATACCCTTGTGGAGGTGACATCGGCGACACTCACCTTTCTTGAGGATTATCATTTTATCGAGGGTGCCGGCAGGCATTCTCCTTCAGGACGGACAATGCTTGCCCGTCTCGGTGATTTTCTGGCCGATTACTGCACCATTCTCTATCCGTCTCCGGCCAGCAAGGAACGCACGCATCTCGTGTATGAGAGAAATGTCCTGGCAGGGCAGCGGACAGTTGCTGCATGTTACCGCACAATTTATGCCCGGGCGAGGACAGGCCTTTCGTGCATACGTTCAGGGGTTTCGTTTTCAACCCTCGGGTTGGGTCTCATGAAGTATTTCGGTTTCAGTTTCCTGACAGTGTTTGACTCCATACTTGTTATAGCGGGGGCATTGATGATCGTGGATGGTATATTATGGTATCTGCCGACGAGAAAGGAGCAGTCCGAGATACCAAGGTATCCTGTGCCCCGGTAGGGTAGAGAGATAAATGCAATTGCAACTGAAAATCTGGCACAAAATGATTATCGGTATCGCCATCCCCTCGCTTATTGTTCTCATAGGCAGCATATTCACCTATGAATACTTAAACAATGTCAAGGACAGGCAGGAGTTTGTGGAGATCGCGGATGACATCAAGGAAGACGTGCTTGAGATCAGGCGGAATGAGAAAAACTTTTTCCTTTACAGAAATGCCGAGCACCGCGACAATGTGTATAACGCAATCTTTCTCCTGAAGAATACAATCAGCAGTATCTCCCGGGAGATCATTGAGGATATCGGGCAGGAAGATTTCTCTGTGCTTAATGAGTCCGTTCAGACATACACGGATTATATAGATGAACTTTATAAGAGTTACCAGGAGGAAACCGAGGTTACCGAAAAAGTCAGGGAAGAGGGCAGGAAACTGGAGGATTCCGTGCCGTGGCAAAGGGAGAGGACGCGGAGGGGCTTACGACAAGCTTTGTTCTGAATCTCAGGCGGCTGGAGAAAAACTACATGTTCTTCCGTGATAAAAGGTCTTTCCTGGAGCTGAACACCGCCCTGTCCAAACTGAGGGATACAGCGCCCGACTGTACTGAATGCATTTCATATAAAGAGGCCATAAATGAGCTTATCAGCGCCTACAGTAAGAGCGCTTCAATAGAAAAGAGACTTCAGGTCACGGGCAACAGGCTCGAGGAAATCGCGGTAAAGATAGCGCACCGGGAAAGACAGAAGATCAGATCGTTTATCGCGGTGACCAACCGATTCCTGCTTGCAGCCGTTGCCCTGCTCTGCATACTGGGACCGCTTTTTGTATACAAGACCGCCAACTATATAGTCACCCCCATCAACAGGCTGGCCGAGATTACAAAGAGGATCGCTGCAGGCGATCTGAACCTCAGGGCTCCTCTCAAGGAGCGTGACGAGACCTACTCCCTGGCGCTGTCCTTCAACACAATGCTCGACCACCTGAGGGAGAGGGAAAACCAGCTTGTCGAAAAAGAAAAAGAGCTGTATCAGAGTAAGAAACTGGCATCCATCGGCATCCTGACCTCGGGTGTGGCGCATGAACTGACGAATCCCCTGAACAATATTTCCATGATCGCCCAGACATATACGGAGCTTTACGACAAGCTGAGCAGGGAGGACCGGCTCGCATTCATGAACAACGTGGAGAAAGAGGCTGAACGCATCAGGGACATCGTGCGGGACCTCCTGGATTTTTCCAAACCCAAAGAGAAGAGCTTCAGGGAGGCGGATATCAACACGGTTGTGGAAAAAAGTCTGAAACTCGTACAGAATATGCTTGACATCTCCAATATAGAGACATACGTAAACCTTGGTGCCGGCCTCGGCAGGGTTTTTATCGACGAGCACCAGATACAGCAGGTGCTTGTGAATCTGATAACCAATGCCATACAGGCAATGCCCGGGGGGGGCAAATTATATATAGAAACGGGCCTGAGCAGTAACGGAGAGTTTGTGGAGATTGCCATCAGAGATACCGGCAAGGGGATACCGCCCGAGTTTCTGCCGCATATCTTTGATCCGTTCTTCAGCACAAAGGGAGTGGAGGGAACAGGGCTCGGGATGTCGGTGAGTTATGGAATCATCAAAACTCACAAGGGAAATATAAGGGTGCAAAGCAAGGTGGGAGAGGGCAGCACCTTTACCGTGGAGCTGCCTGTTTACCGTGGTAATGCTGCATAATACAGACAGAAGAGTTCCGGGTTGCGGGTTTGCGAGTTACGGGTTCTGAAGTTCTGAATTTGGGTGCAGGGTGCAGAAAAAACATAGAATTCCATTCTGCATCCGTAGCTTTGAACTCTGAACTTTGAACTCACTTCCCCGTAGCCTCCCTTGCCCGCAGGCGATGTTTTTATGCCACTGTAAGGTTTATACAGAGTCTTTAATATGCCAAAGCAGGAAAAAACATACAAAGGGGTATATGGATGTATCAGGGAAATTCTTGAGACTGCCAAAAGCACTGCATATCGTGCAAATCAAAAACATCCCTCTTAAGAAGTTGCACAATGTAACACAAAGTGTTAACATGTGTTAGAGGGAGGTGGATATCAATGAGCACCACTTTGACAATCAGAATAGACGAGGAGACCAAAGAAAGGCTTGAACGCATTGCCGCAGCCACTGCGAGGTCCAAATCCTATCTTGTGAACAATGCAATCAAAAATTTCATTGAGGCCAATGAATGGCAGATCAGGGAGATAAAAGAAACCGTCGAAAGAGCCGACCGGAAAGGCGCGGAGTTTGTCGACCATGAAAAGGTTGCGGCATGGCTTGATACGTGGGGGACAAAGAAAGAGAAAGCGCCGCCGAAATGCAAATAAAGTGGTTCAGGGATGCTGTAGCGGATCTTGTTGAGATCCGGGGTTACATTGCACGCGATAAACCGGACGCTGCCGGGAATGTGGCAAGGCGCATTAAGAGTGAAGTTGATCGTCTCCGGGAGTATCCGGGCATGGGAAGACCGGGAAGGGTTGAGGGCACCCGCGAGCTTATAATCTCAGGTTTCCCATACATCATTCCTTACCGTGTAAAGAATAATGTTATAGAAATCTTACGGGTGCTCCATGGGGCAATGCAGTGGCCGGAAGAAATATAACGGCACAATGCCGGTGAGTACATCTTAATGTTGCATGAACGAGAGGGGAGTTCCGGGTTGCAAGTTGCGGGTTGCGAGTTCAAAGTTCTGAGTTAAGGGTGCAGGGTGCAGGAAGAAACAAGTCCCCCCTCGTATTTCTTTTTATAATTGCTTTCTTTAGAAATTTTCTTGCCCGGTGGGCATCAAATGTGATATTCTTTTTTTTAACGAGGCTCTTTGAACGCGGGTAGTGCTGAAATTCATGCAATACGTTTCTCATGTCCAAGTCCCTCCCCTTAACAGCAGAAGAGCAGGTAAAAACGAATTGCGTATATCATGGTAATAAAGACAAAATACGAAAGTCGAGTTGTAGTGTTTCTATAAATACCAAAC